>CABUTL010000352.1 GCA_902494375.1 uncultured Collinsella sp. | reverse complement strand
GTTGCGGGGAGGAGAACAGAAAAAGCCCTGCTGCGGGTAGCGGCAGAGCTTTTGGAAGGGGACTTGGTTGTGAGGGCTCGTTAGGCGAGCTTGGCCTCGAGCTCGGCGATGCGCTTGTAGGCATCGATGGTAAAGCGGGCCTGCTTCTCCAGGATCATAGTGGTCATGAGAGTGTCCTGAGCGTGAGCCATGATGAAGGTCATCTCCATCTCGCCACCGCCGGCCTCCTGCGAAAGCAGCTTGGTCTGCGTGTCGTGGGCACCGATGAGCGCATCGCTGGCATCCTTGTGCAGCTGCTCGGCCTTCTCAAAGTCACCCTCGCGAGCAGCATCGAGCGCTGCAAGCAAATCGGTCTGGGCGTCACCTGCGTATGCGACAATCTCGAATCCAACCATCGAGATTTCTTCTTTGGTTGCCATATTGCGTTCCTTTCACATATGAACCAATGGAGAGCATCGCGTCCGGGCATACGCGCTGCGTTGTGTATGACAGAAACAATAACATTCAAACAAAAAAGAACAGCGCAAAACGTGATTTCGAGCTATGAACGGTCGCTTTTCGCCCGTGAACGGTTTTTGAACCAATCTGAACAATATCGAACACAATTAGCGGCAACCCAAACAGACCTGCGCCCTAGCGTACATCGCGCACCGTATCGCCCTCGACGAGCACGCCCGGAAACAGCATGTGCTCCACACCGGGCGCAACGCCCTCGGCGCCGGCAATCTTGTCGACCGCCCACATGCCGACGCGCTTGTTGTCAAAGCGCACCGTGGTCAGGCGACAATCGGGCACGATATCGCCCAGGCTGTCATCAACACCCACCACGCTCACGTCCTGGGGCACGCACTTCCCGCGCGACTCGAGCCCACGGATGCAGCCATATGCCATGGCATCGTTGGAGGCATAGATGGCGGTACAGGTCGGATCATCCGCCAGAGCCTGGCCTGCGGCATATCCACTCTGCGCCGTCCAGTCGCCGCGCACGAGCTGCGGGGGCTCAATGCCATGCGCACGCAATGTCTCGCGCCAGCCTTCCTCGCGCCGCATGCCCGAAAGCGAGCGCTCGGGACACGAGATAAAGTGCACGGTTTTGTGCCCCCGCCCCAGCAAGTACTCGACCACCTGGCGCGAACAATCGAACTGGTCGTTATCGACCGTTGAACAGAGCGGGTGCTCCAACATCGTAACGAGCACCGTCTGCATGCCGGGCAGCGGCTCAAAAGTGCCAAAGTCTGCCGGCATGCGGTTCATGATCACGACCATGCCATCCACCGGCAGCGCGCTCATGCGTGACGATGCGCTCTCGAGGGTATACGGATGCCCGTCTACTTTAGTGAGGGTGATGGCATAGCCATGTTTGTCGGCCGCGGCGGCAAAGCCCTCCATACGGTCGAGGTTACCGGTACCGGTAATGTTGAACATGGCGACGCCGACGGTCTTAAACTTGCCACGGCGCAGCGATCGACCGGCAAAATTGGGGCGATACCCCAGCTCGCGC
>CABUTL010000351.1 GCA_902494375.1 uncultured Collinsella sp. | reverse complement strand
GGATCTCGTCGAGGATATTGAAGAACACGTCGGCGTCGATGACCTTGAACTGAGCGTTCTTGCCGAAAGGCGGCTTGGCTTCCTCGATCAGCCCTTCGAGCTCATCGACCAAGCTGACGATCCTATCGCCAGGAAAATTCTCGCCCGGCATCCGGTCTCCTTTCATAGGTAACATATCATCGTGCTAGTTTACCACATGCCACCAGGCAATAAAAAACGTCACGAAAAGCGATGTCTGAGCGCTTCGACCACGTTGGGCGGCACAAACGTCGATACATCGCTGCCGAGCGAGGCGATCTGGCGAACGACCGAGCTCGAGATGTAACCGTACTGCGGAGCACTCATGACAAAGATGGACTCCAGCTCGCTATCCAAGCGATAATTGAGGTCGGCCTGCTGCAGCTCATACTCAAAGTCGGTCATGGCGCGCAGGCCCTTGACCACGGCCCCCGCCCCCTGCTCACGAGCGAAGTCGACCAAGAGGCCGGTAAAGGGCAGGACTTCGACGCCGTCGATATTACCGAGCGCCTCGCGGGCCAGCGCCACGCGCTCATCGAGCATAAACGTGGTGCCCACACCGTTTTTACCCTGCGACTCTGCAACAGCGACGATCACACTGGGAAAGATGCGGCGGGCGCGGCGGATCACATCGATATGGCCAAACGTGATGGGATCGAAGGTGCCCGGGACGATCACGCGGTTGATGGTGTCATTCATGGGCGTCCTCCTGAAACGTCGTGGCATCGTTGTTATCGGCATCGGTGACGGCACTATCGTCCTCACCGTCGTCATCGCCGACCCAACGAAGCAGGTCGACCGAGGTAATGCCGTAGCGCTTCTCACGTACAGTCTCAAAGCCTGCCGGATGCGCGCCCGCATCGGCGGAGGCATGCTCAAACAGGGCATAAGCGCCAGGCGCAAGCAGACCCTGCTGAGCCAGGTTCTGCAGCATTTCCTCGACCGGCTCGGCACCAAAAGCATAGGGCGGGTCGAGCAGGACCAAATCAAAGGGGCCGCCCGGTACACGACCGCGCGAGGCACTTGCCAGCATGTCGCCCGTGACCACACGCCAACGCGCACGGTCACGGCAGAGCGACTCGATATTCTTGGTAATGAGCCGCGCGGCGTTGCGATCGATCTCAAACGTCGTGAGCGAGCGGGCCCCACGAGAGAGCATCTCTAACCCTAAGGCACCGGAGCCGCCAAAGGCGTCCAGCACACGAACCTCGTCCAAATCGAAATCGAATGCCGACATGACCATAGATGCGCACGCCTCGCGCACGCGATCAGTCGTGGGGCGGGTGACATCGCGACCACGGGGCTCCTCGATCTTACGACCGCGCCATTCGCCGCCGATGATTCTCATCCTCCGCTGACCTCCTTAAAGATATGTCGATAACGCATGGCGACCGCCTCGCGCAAGGGACGCGTCGCCACAGAGTCAAGGTTGCAAGCATACCGCAAGAGCTCGACCGCGTCCAAATGGGCCCATTCGATAAGGTCCTCATCG
>CABUTL010000350.1 GCA_902494375.1 uncultured Collinsella sp. | reverse complement strand
GCTACCTGGTGCTGTTCCGCACCAACCGCAGCGCCCGCGAAAACGCTGTGTTTCTGATCATGATGTATGTCATCGGCGCGGGCTGGGGCCTCATCCTATCCGCCTTCGGCCTCTAAGTGGGCCTAACAAAACGGGCTTCAAAATAGCCATGCTCGGCGCCTGCACAATGCGGCGACGCATGGCATTTTGAAGCCCGTTTTTTGTTGAGCCATGGATTTTGAGCGTTCACACCGCCCAAAGCAAAAAGCAGATTTCCGGACATGTCCCAAAAATCTACCTTGGTTAGTGCAGCAGCTCGGTGAGGTTGCGCTTAAAGCGGGCGCGGTCTTCGCTGGTGAAGGCTGCCGGCCCGCGGGTGCGACCGCCAGCGCGACGCACCTTCTTTTCCTCGTGACGAATAAACAGCTGCATGTCGATGGTTGCTTTGTCGTACACACGCCCGCGCACACCGATGGCGGCGGCATCGCGGCCGAGCACCATGCTCGCCAGGCCAATGTCCTGCGTCACGACCACGTCGCCCGCCTGCAGGCGTTCGACAATGGCAAAGTCGGCGCTGTCGGCGCCCACGCTCACATCGAGCGTCGTGACCCAAAATCCGCGTCGCGCGTGCTCAGCATCGCGCGGGTCGTCGCGGCGAATGTGCCGTTCTAGGTTTTGCGTGCTGTTGCCGGCGATAACAACGGCGACGCCCGCCCGCCGCGCGCAGTCAATCGACTCGCGCGTGACCGGGCAGGCGTCTGCATCAATAAAGAGCGTTCGCGGCATCTAGTGCACCAGTTTGCCAAATTGAATAGCGCGAACAATCAGCGTTACGCCAAACACCAGCAGTGCGGCGCCGCTAAAGATGACGAGCATCTTGGCCGACCACAGCGGATAGATAAACACGAACATGCCGGCGATGATGGAGAGCGCGCCGCTCAGGATGGCGAGGGCACGGTTGGACGAAAGCTCGGACTCCAGAATGGACATGACACCTTCGACGATCCAGCCAAAGCCGGCCACGATAACCACCATCGTGGTGAGCGTCGCGGTCGAGAAGGCCTGGTTGCGCAGGATTATGACGCCGCCCAAGATAATGAGTAGGTTGGAGATGATGCTCGTCACGCGCCAGCCGGTGGGCAGCAGCGGCTCGAAAACAGCGGTAAACAGCCTGATCGCGGCCGTGATCACAAAGTAGAAGCCCAAGACGGTCGTTAGGAAGACGAGGGACTTGGCGGGCGCAAACAGCAGTGCGATGCCGGCGACGAGCGCCAAGACGCCCGTGATGGCGTAAATCCAGCGCACGGCCTTGACGGCTTTGCCCGCCATGCTTTTCTCGTCAAATCCAAACTGGCTCGATTTTTGGTCATCGTTCTTAAAGATGCCCATAATGTCTCCTTTCCGTGCGGCGTAAGCCTTGATCGTTACAACCAGTATCGCCTAAAGGCGCTGGCGTATGGGTCGGAGAGGGCGAAACGTAACCCAAAGGCCCCGAATTGTTTCCGTTGTTCCCCACGTTGCGATTTTCTAT
>CABUTL010000349.1 GCA_902494375.1 uncultured Collinsella sp. | reverse complement strand
TAAGCCCATGGCGCTCGCCGCGACCGCCTGCGGTGCCAACGGCCTAGAGATCGAGGTCCACGACGAGCCCAGCCGCGCATGGTCCGACGGCGCTCAGGCCCTCACCCCCGATCAGTTCGACGACACCATGCGCCGCATCCGAGCCATCCGCGAGGTTGTCTGCCAAGAGACCATGGAGTAGCCCATGGGTACGGTGAGAAACGCGCGCGTTAACCAGGGCGGCCCCAAGTGCGCCGGCATCGTCGGCCTGGGCCTCATCGGCGGCAGCTTTGCCCGCGGCTATGCGCAGGCGGGCGTCCGCGTGCTGGCCTGGGACACCGATGACGATGTCATGACGGCCGCCAGCATGGGCACTGTCGCCGGAGAGCTCAACGACAAGACACTCGGCGAATGCGACATCATCGTCCTGGCTTGCTACCCCGAGGCATGCATCGAGTGGCTCGAGGCGCATGCCCAGGCACTCGCCGACGCCACCGATACCGAGGCCATCATGGGTCCCGTGGTGATCGACACGGTGGGCGTCAAGGGCATCGTGTGCGAACGTGCCTTTGAGCTTGCCCGCGAGCACGGCTTTTACTTTGTGGGCGCGCACCCCATGGCGGGCACGCAGTACTCGGGCTATGCGCACTCCCGCGCCGACCTGTTCCAGGGCGCTCCCCTGGTGCTCGTCCCGCCCGCGGTAGACGATGCTCTTAAGCTCGAGCTCCTGGGCCAGGTGCGCGAGATGGTGCGCCCCCTGGGCTTTGGCAAGTTCAGCGTGACCAGCGCCGCCGAGCACGACCGCGTGATCGCCTTTACGAGCCAGCTCGCACACGTGGTGTCCAACGCCTACGTCAAGAGCCCCACCGCCCAGGTACACCACGGCTTTTCGGCTGGCAGCTACCGCGACCTCACGCGCGTGGCGCACCTCAACCCGCAGATGTGGTCCGAGCTCATGATCGACGACGCCGACGCGCTCGCCTTCGAGATCGACCATCTGATCGAGTCGCTTGGCGCCTACAGCCGTGCGCTCAAGAACCGCGACCAGCGCTATCTGGAGAATCTCCTTGCCGAGGGCGACCGCATCAAGCGCGCACTCGACGACGAGGCAGCCCACTAGATCACTTATCACGCCAGGTCGAAAGGACCATAGCTTATGGCGATTTCCATCGATATCGACACCGCACGCCCCTACCAGGTGCATGTTGGCACGTTTTTGCTGGAGCAGGCGGGACCGCTCGTGCGCGCCACTGCCGGCGGCACCAAGGCCGTCATCGTGACGGACACCAACGTGGGTCCGCTCTACCAGATGCCCGTTAAGCAGAGCCTGGAGGCGTCAGGCTATGAGGTAAGCATCTGCACCTTCGAGGCCGGCGAGGCACACAAGCGCGCCGAGACCTACGTTGCCATTCTTGAGTTTGTGGCCGAGCACGAGCTTTCGCGTTCCGACGTGATCGTGGCGCTCGGCGGCGGTGTCGTGGGCGACGTGGCCGGCTTTGTGGCCGCCACCTATATGCGCGGCTGCAAGTTTGTGCAGATCCCG
>CABUTL010000348.1 GCA_902494375.1 uncultured Collinsella sp. | reverse complement strand
GCCGCCGCGCGCGACGCGGGAGCGCGCTGCATCGTGGTCACCCGTCCCGCCGAGGGAGGCGGGGCCCTTTCGCTTCGGGAAGTGGAAGACGCGCTCTTACGGGAGTTCGCGCGCTAGGCGCTCGCCGCGCCTACGCGCCATCCCGCCCGCGAGGAGGAGCGCCCCGAGCAAGCTCGACCCGTACAAGCCCGTCATCCGCCAATAGCTCGAGGACGACGCCCGGAACTGGCGTAAACAGCCCTTCAATGAGTTGCGGTGAAATAGCGTCTGTTTTTGCTGCTAGAGAGCATATCCAGTCCCTAATTCACCGCAACTTGTTGGTGGTGGCTTACTGGTAGCGTAGGCACTCCACCGGGTCGAGCTTTGCCGCGCGGCGAGCGGGGTAGTAGCCAAAGATTACGCCGATGCCGACGGAGACGGCGAAGGCCAGCAGCACCGTGGCGATTGAAAAACTCGGTATGATTTGCCCGCTGGCACCGAGCTCGCCAAGAATCCCGGATCCGGAGGCAAACATCGCGAGGCCCCAGGCCAGCAGATAGCCAATCAGGACACCCAACAGTCCGCCGGTGACGCACAGCGCCGAGGACTCGGCCAAAAACTGCGCGGTGATATCGCGACGACTGGCGCCCAGAGCACGGCGGATGCCGATCTCGCGGATGCGTTCAGATACGTTGGTGAGCATCATATTCATAATGCCGATACCGCCGACAAGCAGCGAGATGCTGGCGACAGCGCCCATGATGAGTGAGAACGCGCCCATAAAGGAGTTGAGTGCATCGATGGCGCTTTTCATGGATGTCGCCGATACGCTGTCGTACTCATCCTCCTCGATGCCCTTCATCGCGCGCACCTTGGACTCGATGGTCTTACAAAGCTCATCCATGTCCGTGCCCTCGGCGGCAAGTGCTGTCACGCTGGGGAATGAAGGATTCTCGTCGCCAAACAGCCCGGAGATGGTTTCGCGTGGCATATAAAGCGTGAGCGAGCCCATGGAGTCGCTGCTGCCATCAATCACGCCTACAATCTGCACCTCGCCGTTGGACACCTTGATGGTTTTCCCCAGCGCATCCTGTTCGTTGCCGTAAAGCTGATCGGCGCCGCCGCGGCTGATGAGCGCCACGCGCGAGCCTGATTGGGACTCGGCCTGGGAATAGGTGCGCCCCGCAACGAGCTTGCTGGCCCCCACGGCGTCGAGCATGTCGCTATCGACACCCTGTGCCATGACGGTATAGCTTTTATCGCCGGTCTTGTACTCGGTATACGCGCTGTCGACAATTCCGATCTGCTCTATCTGCGGCACTAGTTTTTGAAGCTTCTCGATGTCCGACTCGGTGAGTTCTTGCGACGAATAGATTTGCACCATGCGTGCCGCATTGAGGCCCAGGCTGTTGACCAGGCTGTTTTGGATGCCGCCGATGAGCGAAGTCATGGCGATAACCGAGGCGATGCCGATGACAATGCCCAGGATGGTGAGCAGGCTGCGCCCCTTGTTGGCCTCGAGCGAGTGAAGGGCTTCTTGGACAAGATCGCGGGTGCTCATGCCTTC
>CABUTL010000347.1 GCA_902494375.1 uncultured Collinsella sp. | reverse complement strand
GGTCCTGCCGTACGCCAAGTCCGCCCGCGACGGCGTACGCATTCTGGGTGACCTGCTCGAGCGCTACGGCACCTACGAGAACAACGGCATCGCCTTTAGCGACGTGGACGAGATCTGGTGGCTCGAGACCATCGGCGGCCACCACTGGATTGCCAAGCGCGTGCCTGACGACGCCTATGTGACCATGCCCAACCAGCTGGGTATCGACAGCTTTGACCTGGATGACGCCGAGGGCGCCCAGGTCGACCACATGTGCTCCGCTGACCTGCGCTCCTGGATGGCCGTGTGGCATCTGGACCTGACGCTGGGCGTCGAGGGCGACGGTCCGGCCGCGGTCTTCAACCCGCGCGAGGTCTTTGGCTCGCACAGCGACAGCGATCACGTCTACAACACGCCGCGCGCCTGGTACATGCAGCGCTGCCTCAACCCCAGCGACGTGTGGGATGGCCCCGACGCCGACTACACGCCCGAGAGCGACGATATCCCCTGGAGCCGCGTGCCCGAGCGCAAGGTGACCATCGAGGACATCAAGTACGTACTCTCGAGCCACTACCAGGGCACGGAGTACGACTGCTACGGCAGCAAGGGCACGCCCGCTACGCGTGGCGCCTATCGCCCCATCGGCATCAATCGCAACAGCCAGCTCGCCGTGTTGCAGCTGCGCCCCTATGCGCAGCCGGCCTACCGCGCCGTGCAGTGGATGGCGTTTGGCTCCAACTCGTTTAACGCGCTGGTTCCGCTGTACGCCAACGTCGAGACCATGCCCGAGTACTATGCCGACACGCAGGCTCGTGTGACGTCCGAAAACTTCTACTGGGCCAACCGCCTGATCGGCGTCCTGGCTGACGTCCGTTTCCATGAGTGCGGCCGCGCGGTCGAGGATTATCAGGAGAAGGTCGGTGGCATGGGCCACAAGCAGATCCATGACGTCGACGCTGCCGTAGCCGCCCTGCCCGAGGCCGAGGTGCCTGCCGAGCTTGCACGCGCCAACGAGGAGTTTGCCGAGCTTGTGCGCGTGGAGACCGATGCTCTACTGGGCAAGGTGCTCTACACCACGAGCTGCGCCATGAAGAACTCTTTCGCGATGAACGACAACGTGAGGTAGGGATTTCCCGTCGATCGAATAGCGCTAAAACGCTTTGTCGCTTTCGCTCAATCTTGGGTACAAGAACGCCAATGCAGTTGTTTGTGATTGGAGACAACCATGGTTATGAAACTCGATCAGCTTGTTAACGGCGCCATCAACGTTGGCTTTGGCGCTGCCGCCGTTGCCGTCGAGGGCAGCAAGAAGGTTCTCGACGACCTCAGTACCAAGGGCGAGCAGGTGCGCAAGGACGCAGGCGCCCCCGATATCGCCCGCAGCGTGTCCGATATGTTCGAGCAGGCCGGTGGCACCATCTCCGACCTGACCGAGCGTCTGGGCATGCAGGGCGAGACCGCGGCCCAGCGCGTGCTTGACGAGCTTATCCTTGCCCGCGTCCGCGTCATGACCGCTCCCGAGCGCACTGCCTTCCTGGCCCATGTGCGCGACATCGTCGATTCGGTCGAGGACAACGTGACCTCGGT
>CABUTL010000346.1 GCA_902494375.1 uncultured Collinsella sp. | reverse complement strand
TCCTTGATTTCGATGGTGCCAATCGCCTTGCCGTCCGCGCTCATGGCAAGGGCGAAGATTGCCGCCGTGTCTCCCTCGGCCGTGACCCTGCTGCGGACGATCGAAATGGTCGCGGGCGTGATGCCCTCGCTGGTCTGCGCGAAGATGCCGATGTTCAGGCCCTCGGACTCAGGGATGATTTCGTCGTTTTGGTCCCCACTGTAGTGGTCGGGGCCGTCGCCGCCGGTCTCGGCATAGCGGGCTATGGCCTTGACAACGGAGTCGCTGATGTAGATATGGCCACCCGCTTCGTCGGAGTAGAAATTACTGGTGGAGATTGCAACCGAGAACCTGCCTTCTGCGAGCGCATCCACAGTCGAGCCGTTCTTGATGACGATGTCGTCCTCATCGGTGAAGAGTGCGCTGACTTCCCCGCCATCTGAGCTTGCGCGGACCGTCACGGTCGCGCCATCGAGCGTGATGCCCTTGTAGACATAGATGCCATACCCAACGCCACCTGCGTTGAGGGAAGCGTTCGTGACCGTGAGGCTGTTTTTACCGTCGATGGCGGTGTCTTCCTCGGAGCTTGCCTTGACCTGGCTGCCACCCGAGATCTCGATGTTGCCGTCGGCCCAAATCGCATTGTCTTTGATAGAGCTTGCCTCTACCTTGCCGCCGCCCTTTATGATGAGGTTCTCGTTAGCATCGATACCCTGATCCTCGGTGGCCTTGGCGGTGACGGTTCCGCTGTTGTCGATCGTGATGTTGCCGTCGGCCCTGATGCCATCCGAATCGCCCGTGGCGTTAACGTTTCCCGAGCCCTTGATGGTGACATCGCCCCCGGCATCGATGGCATCGTGCTCGGTGCTCGTGGCGTTGACAGTGCCAGCGCCGTCGATGTTGATGTTGCCGACGGAAGTGATGGCGTCACGAGAAGATGTCACGTTGAGCGTGCTGGACGCGTCGCCCTGAATATTAAGCTCGGCGTTCTCGTTCGCGCCATCCTTAACCTTGATGCCGCGGCCGTCGTCGTTAGTGACGGTGTTGTTGCCCTCGTAGCTCACGTTGAGCTTGCCCGCTGCCTCGATCGCGCCGCCGTCATAGCCGTTGAGCTTCATATCGTCGGCGCCGTCCCAGCTCCAGGTGCCGGCCTCGTCGCCTGCCGCGGTGCCGGCGTTGTACTGGGTACCGCCGACGTCCACCCACTCGGCCGCGAGCGAGACGCTCGGCATGAGCAGCGAGCTCACCGTAAGCGCACATACGGCGCCTACAACGATGCGGCGCGTCACGCGACGCCGGCTTCCGTGTGCGAGCAGCGTGCGACGGCGCACGTCGGGCTCGACAAAATGGGCTCCAGAGGTTTTGTCATTGCGCTTGGGGGTCGTGAACAAGGCAGCCATGGTTACTCCCATCCTCATAGGGCCTATGCGATTACGCCCAGCATATCTGCAGGATGTAGCCGGCGGTAGTGCCGTTTGGAGGACAAAATGTCCAAAACTTGGGAAGCAATACATCGCGCGTCCGTGCGTCGCCTGGCTTTAAAAGAAAAGCGCGGAGCCGCTCGATGCGACTCCGCGCTTTGGTGTT
>CABUTL010000345.1 GCA_902494375.1 uncultured Collinsella sp. | reverse complement strand
GGTGTCGACCTGCGTCAGGACCCCATGGCCCTGCAGCGTCTGAAGGAGGCCGCCGAGAACGCCAAGAAGGAGCTCTCCGCCGCCCAGCAGACCACCATCAACCTGCCGTTCATCACCATGAACCAGTCCGGCCCGCTGCACCTCAACTACACGCTGACCCGCGCCGAGTTCGAGAAGATCACCCGCGACCTGCTCGAGCGCTGCAAGCAGCCTGTCACCAACGCCCTGCGCGACGCCAAGCTTAAGCTCTCCGATCTGACCGAGGTCATCCTCGTCGGCGGCTCCAGCCGTATGCCCGCCGTCCAGGAGCTCGTCAAGACCATGACCGGCAAGCAGCCCAACATGTCCGTGAACCCCGACGAGGTCGTTGCCGACGGCGCTGCCGTCCAGGGCGGCGTGCTCACCGGCGACGTCGAGGGCATCCTGCTGCTCGACGTTACCCCGCTGTCGCTGGGCGTCGAGACCATGGGCGGCATCATGACCAAGATGATCGACCGCAACACCACGATCCCGACCTCCAAGACCGAGGTCTACTCCACCGCTGCCGACAACCAGACCAGCGTCGAGATCAACGTGCTCCAGGGCGAGCGTGAGCTTGCCCGCGACAACAAGTCGCTCGGTAAGTTCCAGCTGACCGGTATCCCGGCTGCCCGCCGCGGCGTGCCGCAGATCGAGGTCACCTTCGACATCGACGCCAACGGCATCGTCAAGGTCTCCGCTAAGGACAAGGGCACCGGCAAGGAGCAGCAGATCACCATCTCCGGCTCCACTGCTCTGTCCGACGACGAAGTCGATCGTATGGTCAAGGACGCCGAGGCTCATGCCGAGGAGGACAAGAAGCAGAAGGAAGAGGTCGAGGTCCGCAACCAGACCGACAGCCTGTGCTACTCCACCGAGCAGACCCTCAACGAGCTGGGCGACAAGGTTTCCGCTGACGTGAAGTCCAAGGCCGAGGCCGCTATCGCCGACGCCAAGAAGGCGCTCGAGGGCTCTGACGTCGAGGCCATCAAGGCCGCCGGCGAGTCCCTGCAGTCCGTGGCCTATGAGCTGGCCCAGGTTGTCTACGCCGACGCTCAGCAGCAGACCGACGGTGCCGCCGGCGCCCAGCCTGCCGACGATGACGTCGTCGATGCCGACTACGAGGTTGTGGACGACGAGGACAAGTAATCATGTCCGCCCGTAAAGCTCGCACGGAGGCGGCTGCCGCTGGCGCCGCCCCCGTTGACTCTGAGGAGAAGGACGTGAAGATTCCCGTAGAGGCCGCAGACGATACCGAGGCCAACGAGGCCGCGGCCGCCGAGGCTGCCGAGAACCAGGTAGAGGATTCCAACAAGGAGGCGACGATGACCGAGGACGAGATGGTGGAAGCTGCTATCCGCGCCGGTGAGGAAGCCGCCGACAACGACTTTAAGCTCAAGTTCGAGCAGGCCCAAAAGGAGCTCGCCGACGTGCGCAGCGAGCTCGATGCTGCGGCAGAGGCTCAGAAGGCCGCAGAGGACAAGGCAAAGGACGCCACCGAGCGCACCGCCCGTCTGCAGGCCGACTGGGAGAACTTCCGTCGCCGCACCGCCAATGAGCGT
>CABUTL010000344.1 GCA_902494375.1 uncultured Collinsella sp. | reverse complement strand
CTTGCCCTCGGTGGGCTCAATGGTATCCAGACGCTGGCCCTCGTTGAGCATACCGAGTGACAGGACGGAGAGCACCTGGGTCTGGCCGCGCTGGAACAGGCCGGAGCCGTGAACGAGAGGCAGGTAGTTATCCTTCACCATGATGGGGCGGATCTCGTCGGCGGCACGGCCGTCGACGCGCTCGCCGGTCTCGACGACCATGAGGCGCATGGCGTGCTTCTCGAGGGCCTTGAGCTCGACGGGGATGGCGCGGCTCCACTGGGCCTGCTCCTCCTCGGTGAACTCGGCGCGGATGGACTCCTTCAGGGCCTCGACCTTACCGATACGGGAAAGCTTGTCGGCATCGCGAAGGGCGGCTGCCATCTCGTCGTAGTGGGCGAAGATGCGCTCCTGGACCTCCTCGACGGGCTGATCGAGCGGGTACTCCTTCTTGACGATGGGTCCGTTGACCTGCTCCCACTCGGCAACGAACTCGTCCTGAGCCTGGCAGAAGGCAGCAAGGGCCTCCTGGCCAAACTTCATGGCGGCGAGCATGTCGTCCTCGGAGATCTCCTCGGCGCCGGCCTCGACCATCGAGATGAAGTCGGCAGAGCCGCCCAGCTCCAGGTCCAGATCGGAGTTCTCGCGCTCCTCGTAGGTGGGATTGACGATAAACTCGCCGGTCTCCACGTTGCGGCCGATGCGCACACAAGCAAGCGGGCCCTCGAAGGGCACGCCGCCGAGCGTCATAGCCAAAGAGGCACCCATGACGTTGATGACGTCAAAGGGGTTGACCTGGTCGGCGACGAGCGAGGTGGCGACGATGTGCACCTCGTTGCGGAAGCCGTCCGGGAAGCTCGGGCGAATCGGACGGTCGATCATGCGTGCGGTGAGCGTGGCCTTCTCGCTGGGACGGCCCTCACGCTTGAGGTAGCCACCCGGGATGCGGCCGGCTGCGTACATCTTCTCGTTGAAGTCGACGGTCAGCGGAAAGAAGTCGTAGTTCTTGCGCTCCTTGGAGACGACCACAGTGTCGAGCATCGTGGTGTCACCCTGCTTGACCAGGCAGGCGCCGGTGGCCTGCTTGGCAAGCTCGCCCGACTCAAAGGTGTAGGTCTTGCCGTACAGCTCAAAGGTCTTGGATACGAGTGTCATTGTTCTCCTTTACCCCACAGGCCCCTTGCCTGCGGGCTTCTCATGTGACTTGGGCCCCCTGCCCCCGCCACGCTTCAGAGCGTGATTGTTCACGCCCTTACACAAAAAGAGCGCCCCGCTGCGCAGGACGCTCTTAGCATGTACAAATCCTACTGGATGTTGTCGCGGATGCCCAGAGCCTTGATGAGCTCACGGTACTCGACGATGTCGTTCTTCTTGATGTAGGAGAGAAGACGACGACGACGGCCGACGAGCATGAGCAGGCCACGACGGGTGTGGAAGTCCTTCTGGTGGGACTTCATGTGCTCGGTCAGCTCCTTGATGCGCTCGGACAGGATGGCGACCTGAACCTTGGGGTTGCCGGTGTCGACCGGGGTGTTACCGAACTGGGCAGTCAGCTCCGCCTTGCGCTCTTTGGAAACAGTCATTGTTTCACCTTTCGTTTTACG
>CABUTL010000343.1 GCA_902494375.1 uncultured Collinsella sp. | reverse complement strand
TCGCCAGCGCGCATCACGACGTCGCCGGCATGGGCTTCCTCAGCAGCCGAGCGAACGTTCTCCCCCACCTTGGCCGGCGCCGAGAAGCGAACGTGCGAACCCTCGTTGCCATCGCCGTCGAGCACATCGACGATCTCGTACTTCACCACGGCATCGGCACCTTCGGGTACCGGCGCGCCCGTCATGATGCGGACCGTCTCGCCCGCGCCGATTGCGCCCTCAAACACATTGCCCGCGGCCTCGTGTCCGATAACGTCGAGCGTCACCGGCGCCTCGCCAGATGCCTGCGCCAAGTCCGCCGAGCGCACGGCATATCCGTCCATAGCGCTGTTGGCAAACGGCGAGATGTCGATATCGGCCACCGCGTCCTCGGCCAAGGGAAAACCAGCCGCCTGCCACACGGGAATCTCGACGAGATCGGACGGAGCAACGTGCGACAAAACAATCGACTGCGCGTCCTCCAGCGGAATGAGTTTCTCTGCCATATGCACCTCTTAATGTCACGGCGCACAACAGGGGCGCCGATTCTTTATGCTTGTCTCAGTATAATCCCCCGATGCACGGCCGCGACTCGGTCTGTACCCGCAAATACACCTGTCGGTTGCAGGCCGCGAAACAGAATGGAAACCAACCCACCGGCTCGTCGCGTTTACCGCGTTTTATAATGCTTGCGTTGCAACCTAAAAGAGGAACGTATGGCTCATAACGACAAAACCGAAAGCGCAAACGAAACGCAGGATCATTCCCAGCCGCTCGACGACGGCGGCTTTTTCTCCCTGAACGACGTCATCACGGCAGGCAGGCATCAGATCACCCGCTCCGAGCAGCTCTTGGCTGCCGACACGCGCCGCAACGCCCGCAACCTACTCGCGAGCGCTAAGTTGCTCGTACTCGTCGTCATCGTCTCGCTCGCCATGGGCGTTGCCGCTTGGGCGTTTTTGGCCTCGTTGAATATCGCGACCGACTATCGCGAGCACCATGTGTGGGTCTACGCCTTGCTTCCCGTTGTGGGCGTTGCTACCGCATGGGTGTACAAAAACCACGGTCTTGCCGCCAAGCGTGGCAACAACCTGGTCATCGACTCCGCTCTGGGCACACGCCTCATCCATATGCGCATGGCCGTCCTCACGTTTGTGTGCTCCACGCTCACGCACCTAACGGGCGGATCGGCCGGTCGCGAGGGAGCCGCGGTGCAGATTGGCGGCACCATCGCCAGCAACATCTCGAGCCTCGCCCACCTCAAAAAGCATGACCACCACGACCTCATGCTCGCCGGCATCTCGTCGGCCTTTGGCGCCGTATTCGGCTCGCCCCTTGCCGGAGCTTTCTTTGGCATGGAGATGTGCTTTATCGGCAAGATCGACTACACGGCGGGCATCTACTGCCTGGTCGCCTCATTTACCGGCTACTTTACATCACTCGCCCTAGGTACCGAGTACGAGGCGAATGTCATCGCCAGCGTTCCCGCTATGACGCCCAAAACGGTCGTCATCGTTGTTATCAGCGCAATTATCTTCGGTCTGACGGCACGCCTCTTTGCCTGGTCGGTTCGAACCGTCAAGAGCCTGTACGGTCGCTTTATCACCAAT
>CABUTL010000342.1 GCA_902494375.1 uncultured Collinsella sp. | reverse complement strand
GGCGGCCCAGACGCGCAGCTTGTTGACGGTCTCGCCGGCATAGCCCACAACAGGGATGTCATAGGGAACGGCCAGAATGTCCTGCGTGTCCACCGTGCGGTAGAACGTGCGGCCGTTCTCCTCAAAGCCCTCGACGTGGCCACCAAACTTAATGGTCACGGCCTTGTCCTGACGACGAACCTCCCAGGGATAGCCGTGGGTGAGCCACTCGTCGGTGGCCTCCACCTGGCTGCCGTTGACGATCTCCTGCTTAAACAGGCCGTAGCGGTAGCGCATGCCGTTGCCGTAGCCAGCAATGCCCTCGGCTGCCATGGAATCCAGGAAGCACGCGGCCAGACGGCCCAGGCCACCGTTGCCCAGCGCCGGATCGGGCTCCTGGTTCTCGATGACGGACAGGTCAAAGCCCATGTCGTCGAGCGCCTCGGCGACCATGTCGCGCACGCCAAAGTTGAGCAGGTAGTTGTCGAGCAGGCGGCCGATCAAAAACTCGATCGAGAAGTAGTACACGCGCTTCTTGCCCTCGGACGCCGCACGGGCGTCGCTCTTAGTGGCAACGGTGCGGGCCTTCTCGGCCACGAGCTTTGCCAGGGCGTTAAAGCGGTCCAGGTCGCTGGCGGCTTCGATGCTCTTACCGCTAATGCTCATGACGGCATCGCGATAGAGCTCGGTAAACTCCTGCTTGTTGTCGAAGATCTTATTCATACGTTCCTTTCCCCCGGGGATGTTTCTCCCGGAACGGTTATGACATGTATCCTACGCCCTCGCGGGGCGGGTAATTACAGTGGTAACGGCTTTGTTACGCTTTCTTGGCAGGAGCCTTAACAGCAGCTGCCTTGGCCTTGGGAGCGGCCTTTTTGGTGGCCGCCTTCTTGGCCGTGGTGGACTTGGCCGGAGCCTTCTTGGCGGCCGCGGGCTTGGGCTTCACCGAGGACGCACGCTTGCGCGTCGCCTTCTTGGGCTCCTCAACCACCGGCGGCTTGTAGCTACTGGGACCGCGGCGCTTAAGCACCACGCCTGCCAGGCCGGGTACCTTGATCTCGATGGAGTCCATCTGCCCGTTCCAGGGATAGGGCTCGCTCGAGCAGGTGTAGGGCTCCTCGCCGGCATAGCCGCTGCCGCCAAACTCGGGACGGTCGGAATCGAAGATGACCTCCCAGTCACCCTCGCGCGGCACGCCCACGCGGAAGCTCTCGTAGCTCGCCGGGTCAAAGTTGATCAGGATCACCAGGTCGTCGTCGACGTCCTCGCCCTGGCGCACAAAGCTCACGATGGACTGCTTGGAGTTGTTCGCGTCGATCCAGGTAAAGCCGTCGTCGGTGTAGCCGCGCTCGTACAGGGCGGGCTCGGCGGTGTACAGGTGGTTGAGCGCCTTAATAAACGCCTGATGATGACGGTGGGTCTCGTATTCCTCGGTCAGGAACCACTGAATGGACTCGTAGTAGCGCCACTCAATAAACTGGCCGATCTCGTTGCCCATAAAGTTGAGCTTGGCACCGGGGTGCGTCATTTGGTAGAAAGCTAGCGTGCGCAGGCCGGCAAACTGGCGCCACCAGTCGCCCGGCATGCGGCCGATCAGCGAGCACTTGCCGT
>CABUTL010000341.1 GCA_902494375.1 uncultured Collinsella sp. | reverse complement strand
CGATGAAGCAGATCGATACCACCCAGCTCGACACCGCCGCCTGCCAGGCTCAGGCTGCCGAATACCACGCCCGCGGCTTTAACTGCGCACAGGCCGTTGCCTGCACGCTCGCACCTGCCGTCGGGCTCGACCCCCAGACCGCCTTTACCCTCACCGAGGGCTTTGGCGCCGGCATGGGTGGCATGACCGAAACCTGCGGCGCCATCTCGGGCGCCGTGGCCATCATGGGCTTTGTAATGAGCGACGGCATGGAAAACCGCAAGACCAAGGGCCAGACCTACAAGCTGTCGCGCGAAATCGCCAAGCGTTTTGGCGAGAAGAACACGACGACCGTCTGCGGCACGCTCAAGGGCATCGGATCGGACAAGGGTCCGCTCCGCAGCTGCCCCGGCTGCATCGACGATGCCGTCGAAATCGCCTGCGATGTGCTTAAGCAGCTCGCCGAGTAAACGGCGGCAACATAAAACGACGGCCGGCGCGCTTGGAATCAATCCAAAAGCACGCCAGCCGTCGCCGTTAGAACTCCGCAAACTCGGGAGCGCCGACCTCAATCTCCTCGCGCCCTGCCATAAGCTCGCGCATCTTAGCGCAAAACGGCTCCTGCTCCCCCGCCTTAAACACCAAATGAATCGTCACGGCATCCGCGTAATCGGTATCCGAAACTTTGGCACCCGAATCCTGCGCCAAACGAAGCACCTGCTCATACTGCGGATAGGCCACATGCACGTCAACAGGCACGACACTCGTCATCTCGACAATCTGCCCGGCCTCCCGAGCAGCTGCCACCGCCGCCTGCGTCGCCGCAGTATAGGCGCGCACCAAGCCACCAGGTCCCAACAGCGTGCCACCAAAATAGCGCGTCACCACGCAGCAAACATTTTTGAGCTCTGCGCCGCGCAACACCTCGAGCGTCGGCATACCGCTCGTGCGGCTCGGCTCACCATCATCGCTCTGGCGCTCGCGTCCATCGACTAAAATCCATGCGGGAACATTGTGTCGAGCGTCGTAATGACGCTTGCGAACCATCTCGATAAAGGCATTCGCCTCATCCTCGGACTCAATATGGACCAGCTGGGCAATAAACCGACTCTTGCGGTCCAAAAACTCGCCCGAAGCCTCAATATTCGATTGCAGAGTAAAATAGCTGTCCAACAAAGCCCCTCAACAAAATTAAGCGCGGCAACAAACAGCCTCAATAATACGGCAAACACCATATCGATTGTCAGGGTAACAAAAATGCCAAGTGGGCCTGTAAGCCGGGTTCTGTCGTGAACGGTCATTTATCTTGTCTGCACGTTACCATGCAGCTCCACGCACGCTACCCGAACGCGGACCGGGCCGGCCCATAGCGTTCCTATTCGCGCTTGCTCCGGATGGGGCTTGCCAAGCCGCCGTGTTGCCACGACGCTGGTGGTCTCTTACACCACCGTTTCAGCTTTTCCCTTTACGCCTTGCGGCGCAGGTGGGAGTCTTCTTTTCTGCGGCGCTTTCCGTCGGATCACTCCGCCCGGCCGTTAGCCGGCATCCCGCCCTCTGGAGCCCGGACTTTCCTCACGCGTACTGCAAGCAGCACATCGCGCGACCGTCTGGCCCACTCAGCAGTG
>CABUTL010000340.1 GCA_902494375.1 uncultured Collinsella sp. | reverse complement strand
GCCTGCTGCTGGGCAGGAGCGCCCCACAGCGAGCTTTCGGCGGCACGGCGGGCGGCAACGGCCTCCTCGTCCGCGGCCATGGCTTCATCAACGTACGAATTGTCGGCAGAAGCGTTCGCGTCCGCCGAGGTAGCGCTGTAGGCGTTATTGGCTGCCGCGTTGGCGACGAGTGCCACGAAAGCCGCCGTGCTGCCCGCAGGGGCGGCCTGGGAGCCAGACACGGCGCGTGCCGCGGCGGCGATGTCGTCGCGATTGAAGGAGCCGGACTGCCCGCCGTTGGTGAGCTCGTCGATGGCGACTTGATAGACGTCGCGCGAGTATGCAGGGTCGCAGCTCACCGGCGAATCGTCGTCGAGCATACTGTCGATCATGGACCAAGCCTCGTCCTCGTCCATAGCATCTGCGGCTCGAGCGATGGTAGGGACACCATCATCGGCATGACGGCGCTGGAACGCACCAGTCAGGCCGGAAAGGAATGCCGAGGTAGACTGCTCCGCCTGAGCCTGAGAAGCAGAAGCCACAGCGTAAGGAGTCGCATCCTGCTGCTGAGTTGGAATCGAGGCGGTCTTGAACTCGCTTTGATGCTGATTGAGATTGGCGGCACCGCCCATGGCATCAGGCTGGAACAGACGCTCTTCACGCTGCGCACGGTACTCGGAAATACCCAGCGAGGCGGCATAGATGCCCACGCCCGCCACCGCGCCCACGGCGAAGGGAACCGCACCCGCCACGACCGTCTCGTTCACAGACGAAAACGGCAGCGTCGCGGCATACATAACCACGGGAGCGGCAAGGCCGATCCCGCACGAAAGTCCGGCAAGGACTGCTCGTTGTGTTGCATCAGAAGAAGCCATGAGCTCTCCCCATCTTCCAGCACCCAAATCGCATCATTCAGTTGGCTGCGCGAGAGAAGATGAAGCGGGGCTATGCCCCAAAGCAACGGTATATGGTTCGTTTCATCTGCGTTATCCGTCGCGAAGCTTAAAAGCTATTATGCGAAACCGCCCTGTCGATTGCAAGCGACGATGTCGGATTGAAACGGGAAACCTGCTGCTTGCCAGTCTTATGGTCAAAAAAGCGCGGAGCGGCGATATAGAAAAGGGCCGAGGCTCAAAGCCCCGACCCTTTATTGCATTGATGACTATCGCAGCGTGTGGATGACAACCTAGAACGTCTGCTCGTAGTCGCTGTGCTTTTTGGCCGAACGCACCAGGAACTCCTGGTTGGTGTTGGTGCCCTTAAGACCCTTGATAAACGATGCGGCCGCGCGCTCGGTGTTGTTCATGCCGGCAAGAATGCGACGCAGGCCAAAGACAAACGGGCGCATCTGCTCGTCGACCAGCAGATCCTCGTTGCGCGTACCAGAGGCAACGGGGTCGATGGCCGGGAAGATGCGGCGGTCGGCAAGATCGCGGTCGAGCTTGAGTTCCATGTTGCCGGTGCCCTTGAACTCCTCAAAGATGACCTCGTCCATCTTGGAACCGGTGTCGATGAGGGCAGAGGCTAGGATGGTGAGCGAGCCACCGTTCTCGATGTTGCGGGCTGCGCCCAGGAAGCGCTTGGGCGGATACAGTGCCGCCGAATCGACGCCGCCCGAAAGGATGCGGCCTGAGGCGGG
>CABUTL010000339.1 GCA_902494375.1 uncultured Collinsella sp. | reverse complement strand
GGCATCGACCTCAAGGCTGTCTCGTGGGATGC
The DNA here is from genome assembly GCA_902494375.1 of uncultured Collinsella sp. GTDB lineage: Bacteria > Actinomycetota > Coriobacteriia > Coriobacteriales > Coriobacteriaceae > Collinsella. Next base: position 1,607 of record CABUTL010000339.1, on the reverse strand, counting down.
TCCGCAGGCGGCATCGGGCGGCACCGTGCGCGTGCTCGGCCATATCGTCGAGGGTATCGACCAGGCGACCGCCAAGAAGATCAACAAGGACATCAAGGATCAAAAGCTCAAGGTCAAGCTGACCATCGAGGCCGACAAGCTGCGTGTTTCCTCTGGTTCGAAGGACGCGTTGCAGACCGTGATCCAGTTCCTGCGCGACCAGGACTACGGCCAGCCGCTGCAGTTCACCAACTACCGCTAATATCAATCGAAAGGACTGCTCTCCAACATGGATACACCGTTGGGCTCCGTGCTCTACATCACCCTCGGGTGCGCTAAGAACGAGGTTGACACCGACCGCATGCGTTCTCTTTTGACCGCCGCGGGCTACGAGGAGGCATTCGACCCGCAGGATGCCGATATCGCCATCGTCAATACTTGCTCGTTCCTCGCCTCCGCAACGTCCGAGAGCATCGAGACCACGCTCGAGCTCGCCAACGAGGTTCAGGACGGCGTTCGTTCTTGCCCCATCGTCATGTGCGGCTGCGTGCCGTCGCGCTATGGCGATGACCTGCCTGACGAGCTGCCCGAGGTCGCTGCCTTTGTGAAGGCCGACGAGGAAGACGGCATCGTGGCGGTCATCGATGGCGTGCTGGGTGTCGAGCGTGAGATTGCAGCCTATATCCCGCAGGTCAAACGTACCGTCGAGGGTGCTGTCGCCTACGTCAAGATTTCCGATGGCTGCAACCGCTTCTGCAGCTTCTGCATGATTCCCTACATCCGCGGCCGCTATCATTCGCGCAATGCCGAGAGCATCATCTCCGAGGTGCGCGACCTGGTTGCCGGCGGTGTGCGCGAGATCGTGCTGATCGGCCAGGACACGGGCATCTGGGGTACCGACTTTGCCGACGAGGACGTCGCCGATGGCTCGCCGCGCAATCTGGCGCAGCTGCTGCGTGCCGTCGCCGAGGCCGTGCGCCCGCACAACGTCTGGGTCCGCGTGCTCTATCTGCAGCCCGAGGGCATGACTGACGAACTCATCGAGACGATTCGCGATACGCCCGAGGTGCTGCCCTATATCGATATCCCCGTGCAGCACTGCGACGCGCGCATTCTCAAGGCCATGCGTCGCTCCGGTTCGCGCCAGGAGCTCGAGGATCTGTTCCGCGACCTTCGCGAGCGCATCCCCGGCATCGTGATTCGTTCCACGGCCATGGTCGGCTTCCCGACCGAGACCGACGACGAGTTCCGCGATCTTATCGACTTTATGGACACCGTCGGCTTTGACTACACGAGTGTCTTTGCCTACTCGCAGGAGGAGGGCAGCCTGGCCGCTAAGATGGAGGGCCAGGTCGACGAAGAGGTCAAGCTCGAGCGCGCCCAGGAGGCCATGGACCTGGCCGAGTCGCTCGGTTTTGCCGCCACCGCCGCACATGTGGGCGAGCGCGCCCAGGTAATCGTCGACGGTATCGAAGAGACCGAGGATGGCGCCGAGCTGATCGGCCATGCCTGGTTCCAGGCGCCCGATTCCGATGGCGCGGTGCATCTGGACGCCATCGAGGCGTCCGTGGGCGATATTCTGACCGTCGAGTTTACCGATAGCTTCTGCTACGAGCTTATCGGTCATG
>CABUTL010000338.1 GCA_902494375.1 uncultured Collinsella sp. | reverse complement strand
ATGTGAAAGGAACGCAATATGGCAACCAAAGAAGAAATCTCGATGGTTGGATTCGAGATCGTCGCATACGCCGGTGACGCCCAGACCGATCTGCTTGCAGCGCTCGATGCTGCTCGCGAAGGTGATTTTGAGAAGGCCGAGCAGCTGCACAAGGATGCCAGCGATGCGCTCATCGGTGCTCACGACACGCAGACCAAGCTGCTTTCGCAGGAGGCCGGTGGCGGCGAGATGGAGATGACCTTCATCATGGCCCACGCTCAGGACACCCTCATGACTACCATGATTCTGGAGAAGCAGACCCGCTTTACCATCGACGCCTACAAGCGCATTGCCGAGCTCGAGGCCAAGCTCGCCTAACCCTTTCCGCAACCTAGACCCCTTCCAAAGCCCTGTCGCATTTCGCGGCAGGGCTTTTCTGTTGTGCCCGCCCGTGGTGCGTCCTCCCGTTCGGTTTTTCGCTGGGTGGGTATACTTTCATCCGCAATACAGGCCGGAATGAGGAGGTATCCAAATGCCGGACAACGGATTGATGCAAAAGAGAGACGCGCACGCGATGGATCATGGGCGCCCCGTCCAGATTACCGAGCATACGACAGTGGTTGAGCTGCAGCCGAGCCTGTCCGATATCGTGTGTGCAAACAAAAAGCTGCGAATCGGTATCATCGTCGCCCTTGTGGTAATGGCACTCCTGTCGGGTTTTGTCGCACGCCCGCATTTTGCCGATACCAAGACATGGGACTCCACCATCGAGGTTATCGATCAAAAGAAGGGCAACGTTTTGGCGCTCACGACCTCGTGCGTTGCCCTATCTGCAGGTATCACGGCGCTGCCGGGCGATACGGGAACGCCGGTCGCCGAGCAGCTCGCGCAGCTTTCGGGCAACCTAGGAATTGTGCTCGCCGTACTCTATCTCGAGAAATATCTACTGACCATTTTGTGGTCGGTTGGCCTGGGCATCCTGATCCCGTTTGCGCTGGTGCTTTTCGCGGTCTCACTTGGCATTCACGGACGCTGGAGCACGAGCGCCGTCTTGCGGCGCGCGGCGACGCGCGTGTTGGTGGTTGCCATGATCGGCATGGCGTTGGTGCCCGCGAGTGTATGGGTGTCGCAGAAGGTTGACGAGACATATCGTGTAAGTATCGAGCATGCCGAACAAAAGGCGACCGACGCTGCGGATGCGGCAGATAGCGATGGCTCCAAAACAAGCAAGAAAAAGTCTGAGGCCACAGAGTCCAAGAGCGTACTTGAGCAGCTTGCCGACGGTGCCTCGGGCCTCGTCACGTCGGTGACCAACGGGGCCAAGCAGATGACCGACGAGATCGTGCAACAGGTGACCGACCTTATCGAAGGCGTCATTGTGATGATCGTGACTTCGTGCGTTATCCCCTTGCTGGTGCTCGCGGCGTTTTTGTGGCTGGGGCACACGCTGCTGGGGATCGATATTTCGGGCCCGGCGAACTATTTGTCCGGCCGTTTTCTGAGCGCTCCATCCAAGCACGCCAAAAAGGGCAGGCAGTCCGAGTAGCTAAAGCAGCTGTATTTGCATGAGCATACCGCCGAAGGGCGGCCGAGATGCGTTCTCGGCCGCCCTTTTTGCTTGTTGAATATGTGGCAGGTCGAGCCTTCTTCGAACGCAAGCGGTCAAATATCAT
>CABUTL010000337.1 GCA_902494375.1 uncultured Collinsella sp. | reverse complement strand
CCGAGATTCTCGCGGGCGAGGAGGTCGCGCTCGTCAATGCCGTTCAATGGTCTCAGACTGCCCGCAAGGACGTACTGATGGCCACGAACCCGAGCGCTCGCCATGCGCTCGATTTTGGCAAGACGGGGGAGCGTACCCTGCGCGCTTGCTTGGGCGATGCCGCTTCGCAGGTCCCTGCCTACCAGCTGTTGTCCGAGGGCATGCGCTTTGAGGCGCGCCTAGCACATGATGCCTGCGATTTCGATATCGATTACGTCTTTGAGGTCGATGACTGCTTGGAGGACTTTGGTATCGAGGAACTTGCCTTCAATCTGGAGTCTGCCGCATATATCGAGGAGTTCCGCAAGCAGCAGTTTGCACGCTCGAACCGCAGCATGTTGCCGCTGCCCGCGGCACTCGGCGCCATTCGCCTAACGAACGTTGAGGACGAGGTTCTTGAGCGCCATGCTCACGCCTACCTGGCTTCTCGTAAAGAACTTCTCTAAGATTTATTGACTTCCATCGTCTTTCGTATCATGTTGAGGGGCGGGTTTCCAATCGGTTTCGGATCGCATGCGATTCCGTCGTTCGGTTGAGACCCGTCCCGTCTATATAGAGACAACAAGAAAGGAATCTGCATGTCTGAGTTTGCTGCCGGTCCTGCCGGTCGTATCGAGCGTGTCCGTGCCCTGATGGTCGAGCGTGGCTACGACGCCATCGTGGTGCGCGACGAGGCCAACCTTCGTTGGCTTACGGGCGTGAAGGGCGTCTTCGACTACACCTTCGAGTTCCCGCACGCTGCGTTTATTACGGCCGACCAGTGCTTGTTTCACACCGACTCGCGCTACCTCAATAGCTTTGAGGAGAACACGCCCGCCGGCAGCCCTTGGGTCTACGACATGGATGAGGGCACCATCCCCGGTTGGGTCGCCGGCAAGATCGCGGCCAACAAATGCCGCGTCTGCGCTGTCGAGGACGATATGCAGATTAATTTCTACCAGGGTATTCAGCGCGGCCTGGAGGACCGCTCCGTCGCCTGTATGCTGCCGCTGATGCACGACGACATCCGCAAGATGCGCGCCATCAAGGACGCCGAGGAGATTGAACTCATGCGCCATGCGCAGTCGATCACCGATGCCGCCTTCCAGCACATGCTCGGCTTTATTAAGCCCGGTATGACCGAGAAGCAGGTTCGCAACGAGCTCGAGAACTTTATGTTCGCCAACGGTGCTGACAGCCTGGCCTTCGGTTCCATCGTCGCGAGCGGCCCCAACACCGCCAATCCGCATGCCGTCCCGAGCGACCGCGTGATCGAGAAGGGCGACTTTGTCCTGATGGACTACGGCGCGGGATACTGCGACTACCGCTCCGACATGACTCGTACCGTCGTGATGGGCGAGCCCACCCAGGAGCAGCTCGACCTGTACGCGCTCGTGCGCCGTACGCACGAGGAGTGCGTCGCCGCCATCCATCCGGGCGTCGAGGGCAACGACATCTTCAAGCTCTCCAAGAAGATCATCGGCGATGCCGGCTATGGCGATTACTATAACCATGGCCTGGGCCACGGTGTCGGTATCGACATCCACGAGCTGCCCAACTTCAACCGCAGCAAGAACACCATCGAGGTCGGCTCGGTTATCACCATGGAGCCCGGCGTCTACCTGCCCGGCGTGGGCGGCGTGCGCCTG
>CABUTL010000336.1 GCA_902494375.1 uncultured Collinsella sp. | reverse complement strand
TTGGCAGGCTTAGACATCTGCTCGCTCGAGAGATGGATCAGCAGGTCGGAGATGGTAAAGACCGGGTCTTCGGCCTTGTCGCCGATATTGATGTCGACGGTGGTGCCGTCCTTTTTGCAGATGACGCCTACGAGCGCGAGCGGGGAAGCGACCCAGTGATAGCTCTTGACGCCGCCATAGTAGTGCGTGTCGAGGTAGGCCATGTCGCCGGCCTCGAAGGCGGGGTTCTGCTTAAGGTCCAGGCGCGGCGAGTCCACGTGGGCGCCCAGGATGTTAAAGCCCTGCTCGAGCGGGGCGGTGCCCAGGTTGACGAGCATAAGGTCCTTGCCGTGGTTAGCGGCGTACACCTTGTCGCCTGCCTTGAGCTCGCGGCCTTCGTCGATTACGGTCTCCAGGTCGACGTATCCCGCCTCCTCGGCCATCTTGATGCCGGCCTTGACGCACAGGCGCTCGGTCTTGTTCTCACTCAAAAACTGCTTATAGCCGCGGCAAAGCTCCTCGAGCTCCTCGACTTGCTGTGGCGTGTACTTTTTCCATGCGCAGGGACGCTCCATGACGCAGGCTCCTTTCGGATCGATCGTGCTGGTTGATGTGTCGTGAGCCATCGTATCACGCGCGGGCTCACGGTGGCGGGGGAGCTTGATGTGCGGTGGCCGCGGGGCGGGGAGCGTGTAAACTGGAGTGAGCAAACCGTGCCCAGCCCAAAGCGAGGTATTCAATATGTCTGACAAGCGCCGTACCTTTGCCGTCATCGACGGCAACTCGCTCATGCACCGCGCCTTCCACGCCGTGCCGCCCACCATGAACGCGCCGGACGGTCGTCCCACCAACGCGATTTTTGGCTTTTTGAACATGTTTCTCAAGATGATTGACGCCTTTAATCCCGACGGTGTGGTCGTGGCGTTTGACAAGGGCAAGCCGCGCGTGCGCATGGAGATGCTGCCGCAGTATAAGGCGCAACGCCCGCCCATGGACCCCGATCTGCATGCGCAGTTCCCTATGATTAAGGAGCTGCTCACCGCGCTCAACGTGCCGATTCTGCAGTCCGAGGGCTGGGAAGGCGACGATATCCTGGGAACCATGGCACGCCTGGGTGAGGAGGCCGGCTGCGACATGCTGCTGGTGACCGGCGACCGCGACATGTATCAACTTGTGACCGAGCATGTCAACGTGGTCTCGACCCGCAAGGGCCTGTCCGACGTGGCGATCATGACGCCCGAGAGCGTGGATGACCTGTATCACGGCATTACGCCGGCGCTCGTGCCCGATTTTTACGGTCTGAAGGGCGATACGTCGGACAACATTCCCGGCGTACCGGGCATCGGCCCCAAAAAGGCGAGCGCACTCATCGCACAGTACGGTAGCTTGGACGAGGTCATCGCGCATGCCGACGAGGTCAAGGGCAAGATGGGCGAGAACCTGCGTGCGCACATCGACGATGCGCTGCTGAGCCGCAAGGTCGCAACCATTCGCACCGATGCGCCCGTCGATCTCGATTTTGAGGCGACGTCATTCCCGACGTTTTCTGCCGACGAAGTGTCCGCGGCGCTGGGCACGCTTGGTATCACCGCCATGCAGAACCGTTTCTTGGCGCTGATCGGCGGCGAGGGTGGCGCTGCTGCCTCCAGTGTGTTTGAGATACCTGCGATGGTCCGCGCAGCCGCCGGCGATGCTGACGCGCTTGGTGCCGT
>CABUTL010000335.1 GCA_902494375.1 uncultured Collinsella sp. | reverse complement strand
GTAGTCGCAGTGGGAGGGCATCCCGCCGTACGTCATGCCTTCCATGACGGCTCGGGGAACGAAGCATTCGGACGCTCCCATTCCCACGTCGGTTCCGACCGCGTGGGCGAGGCGCTGCGTCATGTCGTAGGTGAACCCCCAACCAGGCGCCTGGCCGCGAATAAATCCGACCGAGCGCGGTCCTTCGGAGGCGACGGCCGCATTGATCTTCCCCGCGAGTCTCGCTATCGCGTCGTCCCAGTCCAAGCGCTCCCATTTTCCTTCGCCGCGCTCGCCAGTGCGTGCCACCGGGTACATGAGGCGCCGCGGATCGTGGGCAATCTGTGGGCCAGCCTGCCCCTTCGAGCAAATGGCGCCTCCGGTGCGCGGGTCTCCCGACACGCCGCTCGTACGGACCACCCGCCCGTTTTCGACCTCGACGAGTATGGGGCAGCTGTTGTGGCAGCCTCCGCACACCGATTTGACTGTTGGCATGGAGTCCCCCTCTCCTTCCAGTGCGGGATGACAGCACGGCCTGCGCTCTCTTCCGCCCGAATCAACTCTGTTGACACTATAGCAAGGCGTGCAGTCGGTGGCTGTCGGCGATTCGGCTACAAAGTACCGGATGTGTCAAGCTTCGAGAGGGTGCCCTTGCTGCCTAATCGAAGGCCGGACGCTTTGCGGAAAGCGATTCCGGGTCGGATAGCGTCGCGAGGCGTTGAGGGATGCACATCTTGAGCCGGCGGGCCATGGTCTCCGCATCGTCGCTGGCTCCGCCATGGAGACACCAGCTCGCAACCAGGCAATTTGCGGATTCGACGGTGTACGAGACGCAGAATTTGAAGTCCTCGTCGATGTCGACGCCTTTGCCCGAAGCCGTCTGGAGCATTTCGTTTATTAGATAATCCAAACGCTCTCGGAGTTCGCGTTTGTCGGGTTTGCGCTCGAAGGCGTTCGCGAGATAGGGGCGTTCTCTCTCGAGGAACTCGAAGTAATTCGAGATCCCGTCAGAAAGGGAAAGCGTGCGGCCGATCTCCACGAGGAAACGGCTTTCTGCTTTTTTGAGGTACCAATATGCGATATCGTACTTTGAGGCGAAGAGCGAATAGAAGGTTTGACGAGATACTCCGGCGGCACTGCTAATCTGAGAGACGGTCATCTCCTCGATCGGCTTCGTTACCGCGCGAAGGATGCGCAGGCGGGTCGTTTCGCATTCTTCGGATTTACGGCTCATTGTTCCCCCAGATTGTCGTCCTCCGTGTTGAAAGACGATAGCAGTCGTTGTCGGCTCTTGGCAAGTCGCAATTACTTTTGTCCTAAGCCAAACAGGGCTGTACGTTGCATCGAAATTCGTTTTCGCGGGCAGTTGTCCGCCTAACTTTCCCGTACGCGCCTGCGTCTGACGATTCCGACGATTGATGCGGCGCTGCCGCACGGGCGGTGCAGCTTGGCGCGGCGTCGGGAAAGATGCCGCCGCGCCGCGAGGGCGCGCCCGATGAAAAGGAGGCCGTGGCCAGCGCTTGAGCTGCGCCGGCCACGGCCTCCGGGTTCTGCAAATCTCGATCCGCCCGCACGGCTCAGGTCGAGTCGGGCGGGCGGTTGCCTACAGTAGTGCGCTGCGCATCGGCAAGCCCACGCTGCCCCTTACAGCAGCGCAGCCGAGACGTAACGCTGCATGAACGCGGCCGCCTGCGCGCGGGTGGCAAGACCCTGAG
>CABUTL010000334.1 GCA_902494375.1 uncultured Collinsella sp. | reverse complement strand
GGCGGGCGAGCTCGCCGACGCACAGCCGCTTGCGGGTCTGACCTTCGTGCTCACCGGCACGCTCGTAAACCGCACGCGCGACGAGGCGGGCGCGGCGCTCAAGGTGCTCGGCGCCAAGGTCTCGGGCAGTGTTTCAAAGAAGACGAGCTACCTGGTCGCCGGTCCCAAAGCGGGCTCCAAGCTCACCAAGGCCGAGCAGCTGGGCGTACCCGTGCTGGACGAGGACGCACTCGAGCAGATCCTGGCTACCGGCGAGGTGCCGGTGGCGTAATGGATATAGAGAATCGCAATTGCTCGCAGGCGGAAGGGCGCACGAGGCACGCTCAAGGGCAGGCAAAAGAGCACCTGATGGCGCGAATTCGCATTGCGGAACGTGAGCGCTTGGCAGGTGCGTCTCGCGATGCTTTTGAGGCGTTGACCGAGCTGGAGACGAGGCTCGGTCTAGCCTAGCGATACAGGCACCGTGATCTGCGTCACGTAGGTTGTGGGATCGTCGCTGATGATGTCGTCGATGGGGGCGATTTCGCGTTGCCCCGCTACGCTGCCAACTTGTCAAAAGCTCCGCGCCGGTTGAGTACGGTAAACGCGACAACACAGATGACTGCCGACAAAATCGATCCGCACGGCGAAGCGATGCCCATGGGAAACAGCGTGTCGGAATAGGCGTTCGACAGCAGCCACGCGCCCGGCACGCGAATGAGTGCCACGGCTAGCACGTTGTGCGCAAAGCCGATGTAGCTCTTGCCATACGCAGCGAAAAAGCCGCTAAAGCAAATGTGGATGCCGGCAAAGATTGCATCGAAAATGTAGCTGCGCATATAGCCGGTGCCGGCAGCGACCACCGCGGCGTCCTTGGCAAAAAAGCCGATAAACGCCGGCGCCACCAGCCACATCAGCACCGTGATCAGGCAGCCGTACACCACCGAGATCGTCATGGCATCTTTGAGTACCTGACGCGCGCGGTCACCCTTGCCCGCGCCGGCATTTTGCGCCGTGAGCGCGCTGACGGTGGCGCCCATGGAGCTCGGTACAATGAACAAAAAGCTGATCATCTTCTCGACCAGGCCCACGGCAGCGGCGTCGACGAGTCCTCGGTGGTTGGCGATGACGGTGATAAACATAAACGCCACCTGGATGCAGCCGTCCTGCACGGCCACGGGCACGCCGATCTTAAGAATACTGCCGAGCACCTCGGGCTGGGGGCGCAGGTCGCTGCGCTTAACGTGGATGTTCGTGCGGCGGCTCTTGAGCCACACGAGCGCGAGGGCAACGCTGGCCGTCTGGGCGGTCACCGTGCCGAGCGCCGCGCCCACGGGGCCGAGCCCCATGTGGCCGATAAACAGAAAATCGAGCGCGATGTTAATGATGCACGCCATGCCGATCACGTACATGGGCGAGCGCGAATCGCCCAGCCCGCGAAAGATGGCCGAAAGAATGTTGTATGCGGCGATAAAGGGAATGCCGATAAAGCAAATGCGCAGGTAGGCGGCGGTGCCTTCGACCGCCTCGGCCGGCGTGCCAATGAGCGCCACAATCTGCGGGCACAGTGCGAGCAGGACGGCGGCCAGCACTACCGAGACGCCCATAAAGAGCGTGATGGTGTTGCCGATGGCGGTCTCGGCGCGGTCAAACCGACGCGAACCCACGGCGTGGCCGACGATAACCGTCGTTCCCATGGCCAGACCCACGAGCGTCACGGTAATGAT
>CABUTL010000333.1 GCA_902494375.1 uncultured Collinsella sp. | reverse complement strand
CCTATCAGGACGGCTCGATAAATGAAATTGCCAAAGCCGACGGTCTGGCGGAATAGACGCCGTGCCTAGGCAGCACATTCAAAAGTAGCGATGGTCCTACAAGGCCTGTTCGTTCAGGAAGACCAAAGTGCTTTTATTTGAAAGCTCGGGAAAGTGACGATAACCAACGTCGAACGCGGTGAGCCCACTTACATCCTCGAGCTTGTTTTCTGCCATCCAGCGCACCATGGAGCCGCGCGCCTTTTTGCTGGCGGTCGAGCGCTGGATGGGTTTGCCGTTGCGGATGCCTTCGCGAAAGAGACATGTGACGACCGTGGCATCGGTGATGAGGCGGGTGAGAACAGCTTTGGCGTATTCCGCGCTGGCGAGGTTGACAATCGTAGCGTTGGAGCCTGCCGGAGCGATAGTCCGTGCGAGCTTGTCGCCCCAAAATGCGTAGAGGTCTCGGGCACCGTCGACGACAAGCTTCGCGCCCATCTCCAGCCGATACGGTTCAACGGCATGGAAGGGGCGTACGCATCCGTAGAGTCCCGAGAGGATCCAGAGATGGTTTTGCAGCCAGTCGAGCTGTGCGGCATCCATGACCTCGGGCGCCATGCTTTGGTATTGGATGCCGTGATAGGACATGACGGCGGGGGAGATTCGACGCGCGATATCGGGATCGGCGAGGTCGGCATCGCTCAGGACGGGCATAAATTCGTGAAGCGTATCCAGGCACGCTGTAAGCAGCCTGTCGCTCACGTTCCACAGCGCCTGCAGGCCGCCGCTGCCTTCATTCCGCTCGATATCTAGCAGTGCGCGGTGGAGGCGAGTCGTCTCGCGCACAAAGGGTGGGATGCCCAGGACTTCAAAAGCATCTTGGGCCGCGCGCATCTGCTTGGCGGGCGAAATGATGACCTGCAGCATGGACTCTCCTCTGCCAAAAAGGAAGTTGCGGTGGAATACGGTCTGTTTTGGCCGTTTATGGGCCAGTTTAGTCCGTATTTCACCGCAACTGATGAAGGGTTGGTTAGGCTCGCTCGAGGAAGGCCTTGTAGCCGCGATAGGCCTCGTAGATATCGGCCTTGTTGGCGACCTCCCACAGGGCGTGCATGGACAGGACGGCAACGCCGGAGTCGATGACGTTCATACCGTACTTGGCCATGATGTAGGCGATGGTGCCGCCGCCACCAGCGTTGACGCGGCCGAGCTCGCAGGTCTGGAAGTCCACGCCGGCCTCGTCCATGATGTCGCGGACGAGGGCCACGTACTCGGCGTCGGCGTCGTTAGAGCCGCCCTTGCCGCGGCTGCCCGTGTACTTGTTAAAGCACAGGCCGCGACCCATAAAGGCGGCGTTCTTGGTCTCGAACTTGCCGGCATAGCCCGGGTCGAAGCCGGCGGACACGTCAGAGGAGAGCATGCGGCTGCGGGCGAGCGCGCGGCGCAGGGCCAGCGGGCTGTCTTCGCCGGCGAGCGTCATGATCTCGGCGACGGTGTTCTCGAAGAAGCGGCTCGTCATGCCGGTGGCACCCACGGAGCCGATCTCCTCCTTGTCGACGATGAGCGTGATGCTCGTACGCTCGACATTGGCCACATTGATCTGGGCGAGCATGGAGGGATAGGCGCAGACGCGGTCGTCGTGGCCATAGCCCAGAATCATGGAGCGGTCGAGGCCCATGTCGCGGGCGGGGCCGGCGGGCACGACCTCGATTTCGGCGGAGAGGAAGT
>CABUTL010000332.1 GCA_902494375.1 uncultured Collinsella sp. | reverse complement strand
AGTGCGCTCGCTTGTTGGCGCTCTTGGAGGCCCCGGATTTAGCTCGAGATAAGGTGCGTCACATCGAACGTGTTGCGCGTGGCGCGGCGAGCGAGGACGAGGTCGCCTCGGTGCTTGGCGTGCTCATTGAGTTGCTGGAGATTGCCTGCGATGAGCAAGTTGTATTGCTCGTTGATGGGTACGACGCGGCGTGGTTGGGCCGTGCGAGCGCAAGGGGCGCTTCCGGCGCCGATCCGGCAGGGCTACTTGACCGTGTGCTGTTTGACGCCATTGCTGCCGCGGGCCATTCGCTACGCTTCGCATGTCTGATGGGGGAGTGTCCCGGCCCTGCCGAAGCGGCGCTTTCTTTGCACGGCTGCTCGTATTATCTGACGACGCCGCTTTCGACGTGGTGTGACCGTTGGTTCGGCTTTTCGGATGCCGAGGTCCAGGCTCTGTTGAATCATGCTGGGCGCGAGGAATACCTTGATGATGCGCGTGAATGGCTCGAGGGATATCGGTTTGGTAGGGATTATTGCTCGAATCCAGCGCGTGTGATCGGTTTTCTGGACCGAGGCTGCACGGCGCCCGTGTGTGCCGATCTGTATGGATATGCCGATTGCCTGAGTAAGGTAGTTGCCGGGTGGAATCTCGACCGCCTTTCGGTCTTGTTCGATTTGCTCGAGGCCCATGGGTGCGCTGAGGTCCCGCTTTGTTTGGGCACTGCAGAGCCAGATGTCTCGCCTGACGATGGCATGTGGACAGCGCTATATTTGTCCGGTTTCCTGACGACGGATATGACTGAGGAGCCAGAGCATGGCGATCGCCTCCGTGCTTTGCGATTGCCCAATAAAGAGCTTCGCCAGGCCTTGCGTCTAGTGATTGTTGAGTGGTTTGAGTGCGCTGCCGAAGACATTCGAGACGTCGATGCGTTTCGCGACGGGCTGTGCCGTGGGAACGAGGATACCGTGAAGCGGGCGCTAAGCCGCATCCTGGGGGATGCGGGAATCGGTGAGACCGACCCAGATAAGCCGCTGCCATATCATCTGCTCTTGCAGGGGCTCTGCTTTGGCTTGCCGGGCTATGCCAATCCTGCTTCGAGGCGAAAGTGTGGCGCGGGTCGCTGGGACATCCAGGTTTTTCCTACGGGCGCTGTGTTCGACATAGCCGATACGATTGGCATGCTGGACGAGCGCCCGCTTATAACGATCAATATGATGTATGACCCCGATGTGGATGCGCTGGGGTTGGAATTGCTGGCCGTGCAGTCGCTACTCGACATAGAGCGCGATGGCATCGACGAAATCCGTGTACCGCGCCCCGGCGTGGGTCGCATGCGCTGGGGGTTCGGTTTTGATGGGCAGCATGTGGCTACGGTGTGCCAGCGGCTTTAAGCGCCGAGATGTTTCCGGCTTCCGTTACTCGGTATCCTTCATGGGCGGCATGGGCTTCCAGTTGGGATCCTTGATGATCTTGCGGGCGTCCTTCATGCCGCGTCGCAGCGCCGGAATACCGGTCTTAAAGCACTTGTCAACGGCAGCCAGGCGAATGAATTCCTTGCAGAAGGTCGCGGCATTGCCCAGGCGGAACAACATGGGGTGGTAGTCACCGTAGATCTGCATATAGCGAGCGAGGAAGCCTCGGTTGCGCATGATGTAGTAGCGGTTGGTGTCGCTCGTAGAGTTGAGCTGGCGTTTGCCGGCGATATCCCAGTTAGAGACGGCACGGGCGCGCTT
>CABUTL010000331.1 GCA_902494375.1 uncultured Collinsella sp. | reverse complement strand
GCCATCAGCGGCGCCATGGACACCGCGCAGGGGATGCTCTCGACGGGCCTGACCGTCGCGCCGTCCGCTGTCTACACTCCGGCACGTCCCGAGGAGGATTCCGACGACGCCCTCGCCGGCATCCTGTCCGTCCTCGAGCAGATCCGGGACAAGGACGGAAACCTGTACATCGACTCGGAGCGCGTCTCCTCCGCCATCGCGATGCGCGGCAGGCACACGCTCGCCGCAAGGGGGTTCGCATGATATTCGGCGGAATCGACCTAACGCCGTACCTGCTGGTGACCAAGGTCACGAGACCGATTGCCCCCAAGGTGCGGCTCGATGAGACCGAGGTCCCCGGCATGGACGGCACACACGTCCGCGCCACGGGCCTCGAGCCCGTCGAGATAGCGGTCGACTGCAACATCGTCGGCGGCTCCCTCGACGAGGTCGCCGAGGCAAGGGCCGTGCTCGCCTCGGCGCTGTCCGGTGGCGAGAAGGCCCTCGTGCTCGACGACGCTCCCGAGCGCTACATGCTCGCGCGCTACAGGGGAGGGGCGGAGCAGGGGCGCAACGCGCACATGCCGAATCTCACGCTCGGGTTCTACTGTGCAGACCCCGCCGCCTACGGGCAGCGGCGATCCGAGCAGGTGTCGGCATCCCAGCGCGCCGTCGCCGCCGGGGGCAACTACAGGGCCTACCCTACGGTCACGTGCAAGCCCCCGGCAGGCTCGAGCTGGACAATCACCAACGTCTCGACCGGACGGTTCGTCCGCGTCGAGGCGTCGTTCACGGGCGCACAGACCGTCGTGCTGGACATGCGCGCCGAGCGCTGCACCGTCAACGGCGCGGACTGGCCCGTGACCGTCGCGAGCGACTTCTTCTCGCTCGACGGCGTGCAGCAGATCAAGACGAGCGGCGGCACCGCGACGCTCGAATGGGAAGAGAGGTGGCTCTAGGTGCGAATTGACGTATACACGTGGCAGGACGCCTACGTATCGACAATCGGCACCGAGGAGCTGCTCTCCCTCACCCATACCGATGAGCTCAACGGCGAGGACAGCGTGGACATCGCCACGACCTTCGCGCTCAAGCAGGGCTACCGCCTCGTGTGGGCCGACCGCCTCGGCAAGGTCCACGAGCACGTCTGCCAAGACCCCAAGGGCCTCCACGCCGGAGGCGATACGGTCTACACGGACACGGCGATCAACTCAATCTGCGAGACGTACGGCGACTATATCGAGGACAAGCGCCCCTACGGCTACGGCTTCTTGCAGGCGCTGAACGTCTGCCTTGGGCCGACGCGCTGGACCGCCGGAACGGTCGACCAGACCGGCACCGTCGACAAGGGCCTGACCTTCTACCACACCTCGGCGCGCGAGGCGCTCCAGTCAATCTTGAAATGCGGCGGTGAGCTTGAGACTGAAATCACCGTATCCGGCGGCAGGGTGAACTCTCGCAGGGTGGGCATCCGCTCGCATCGAGGCGCGAAGGGCGGTCACCGCCGGTTCACCTACACCAAGGACCTGGCATCCGTCTCCCGAACCGAGCACTACGGGGCGATCACTGCCTGCTACGGCTACGGCAAGGGTATCGAGACCGACACGGGCGGCTACGGCCGCAAGCTGACCTTCGGCGACATCAACAACGGCAAGAACTACGTGGAGGACGCGACCGCGCTCAAGCTGTACGGGCGACCCGACGGCAGGGGCGGGCGCGCGCACGTGTTCGGACAATATGAAAAT
>CABUTL010000330.1 GCA_902494375.1 uncultured Collinsella sp. | reverse complement strand
GGCCGTGTCGTACGAGGTGACCAATGAGGGCACCGAGGACATGCCGTTCTTTGTGGGCGGTCACCCTGGCTTTAAGTGCCCGCTTGACGAGGGCGAGTCCTATGACGACTACGAGCTCCGTTTTGAGCAGCGCGAGGCCGCCGAGCTCTGTACTGCCGTTCCCTCGACGGGCCTGATTGATGTTGAGCATCGCAGCAAGAACCCGATGGTTGGCCATGACCTGCCGCTGACCCACGAACTCTTTGACTTCGCGGAGACCATCTTTGACGTGCTCGAGAGCCGCGTGGTTACGCTGACCAAGAAGACCGAGGACAAGGGCGTGCGACTGACGTTCCCCGATATGCCGTACCTGATTGTGTGGAGCAAGCCCGAGGGTGACTTTGTGGCCGTGGAACCGTGGGGCGGCCTGTCCACCTGCTCCGACGAGGACGATATCCTGGAGCACAAGCGCGGCTGCCTGGTGGCCAAGCCGGGGGAGACCGTTACCCGCGGCTTTGAGATCGAGATCCTTTAACGAGCTATCGTATGTTTGGGGCCGCGCGTGTCGTGCCCCGGAAACAGGAGTTCAATATGATTCTGACCGTTACCATGAACCCGTCGATTGATACGCGCTATCAGCTCGACAAGCTGATCATCGACGATGTAAACCGCGTGACGCCCGAAAAGACCGCTGGCGGCAAGGGCCTTAACGTGAGCCGTGTGCTGCTGCAGTTGGGCGACGATGTGCTCGCGACCGGTCTGCTCGGCGGCCACATGGGTGCCTATATGGCCGAGCTTATGGATGCCGACGGCGTCAAGAACGACTTTGTGCCCATCGCCGGTGAGACGCGCATTTGCCTGAATATTCTGCACGAGGGTAATCAGACCGAGCTTTTGGAGAGCGGCCCGCAGATCGCCCCGGCCGAGCTCGAGGCCTTCACGGCCAAGTTCGCCGAGCTTGCAGCGAAGGCGGACGTTGTGACGCTTTCGGGCTCGCTGCCGCGTGGTGTCGATGCCGGCTACTATGCCGAGCTCGTCAAGATCGCCGAGGAGGCGGGCGCCAAGGTGCTGCTCGACACCTCGGGTGCATCGCTGGAGGCCGCGCTGGAGTCCGACGCTAAGCCTGAGCTCGTAAAGCCCAACCTGACCGAGATTAACGGCCTGCTGGGTACGTCCTTTACGACCGATGATGTCGATGCCCTGCGCGAGGCGCTTGCCGCCGATGACCGTTTTGCCGGTATCCCCTGGGTTGTCGTTTCGATGGGCGCTGCCGGTTCGGTGGGCTTCCATGAGGGCCGCGCGTTCCGCGCCAAGACGCCCGCGATTGCGGCTGTGAACGCGACGGGTTCCGGTGACTCGACCATTGCCGGTTTTGCGCATGCCATTGCTGCTGGTGCCGACGACGTCACGGTGCTCAAGACCGCCAATACCTGCGGCAAGCTCAACGCCATGGATCCCAAGACCGGCCACCTGGTCATGGATCGCTGGGACGAGGTCTACAACAGCGTTGTCGTGACTGAACTGTAGGGTTACGGCGTTTTACCAAACGCCGTAACGGCTCAACGCTGCAAACGCCCCTAAGCGGCAATCTGACGTTCAATCGTCGGGCATGACCAGAAGGTCAATGCCCTCCTCTTTCACGTCACCTTGCTCGCTCTGGGTCGTTTTCGCTCATATGACCCAATCCGCTGTCAAGAGCCACAATGGCCCCGCCGACCGCTTGCAATCGGTCGGCGGGGCCTGCCG
>CABUTL010000329.1 GCA_902494375.1 uncultured Collinsella sp. | reverse complement strand
CGCCAGATCTACAACCAGATGCTCGAGCCCAAGTGCGTGGTGGCCTGCGGTATCTGCGCGTGTTCGGGTGGCGTGTTCCGCGATGCCTACAACGTGATCGGCGGCGTGGACCGCGCGATTCCCGTGGACGTGTACGCGCCCGGGTGCGCCATTCGTCCCGAGACGGTGATCGATGCCATCGTGGAGGCGTGTGGCATCCTGGACCAGAAGGAGGCCGTGATGCGCGCCGGCGGCGATCCACTCACCGTGGGCGGCGCCGCTACCTGGGACGGTGGCGTTGAGCTGGGCGAGGACGGGTTTGTGACTGCTGCGGGGGCCGGGGCCGGTGTCGACTCAGGCGCGGCTGACGGCGCACCCGCCGCTGCAAAGGAGGCCGAGTAATGCAAAAGGCTATCTATACCACCGTTGGGATCGACGAGCTCCTGTCGCATGTCCAGGCGCTCAAGGGCGTCGGCGCGCGCTTTGTGCAGATGCATGCCGAGCGCTGTGTGGACGACGGCTTGTATCGCCTGCTCTATACGTTTATCAACGTTCGTGCCGCTCAGGAGCATATTGCACAGGACGGCAGCTATGCGATCGAGAACCTGGTGGTTGAGGGAATTGATCAGTACCAGGAGATTCCGTCCATCAGCTCGTACTATCCGGCGGTATTTCCGTTTGAGAACGAAGCGCACGACCTGTTTGGGCTTGCCATCACCGACATGCAGATCGACTTTAAGGGCTTTTTCTACCAGGTCTCGACTGCCGAACCCATGAGCGTTATCACGCCCGAGGTGAAGGCCGCGCGCGAGAAAGCCATGAAGGTGCGTGCCGCCGCCGAGGCCAAGGCGCGCAAGGCCGCTGCCGAGAAGTCCGCCGCGGCTGCGGCTGCTGCAGGGGAGAGCGCTGCGAGTGCCGGCGATGCTTCGGCTGCGGCGAGCGCCCAGTCCGCTGCGGCTGCCGGCTCCGATGCTCAGCACGATGAAACTGCTGCGAAGGCCGCGCTCAAGGCTGCCGAGATGGAGGCAAAGCTCGCCGCCATGGATCCCGAGAAAGCGGCCAAGGTCCGCGCGGCGCTTGCCGCCAAGGCCGCCCGCGACAGGCAGAAAGAGGAGGCGTAAGGTCCATGGCACATCGCTCCGTTATTCCGTTTGGCCCGCAGCACCCAGTGCTGCCCGAGCCGCTTCACCTGGACCTGGTGATCGAGGACGACCGCGTCATCGAGGCAATTCCGCAGATCGGCTTTGTGCACCGCGGGCTCGAGAAGCTCACCGAAAAGCGCGACATGCACCAGTTTGGCTACATCGCCGAGCGCATCTGTGGCATCTGCGCCGTGGGCCACAGCTACGGTTATGCCAGCGCCTGCGAGCGCATGCTCGACATCGAGGTGCCCGGCCGCGTGCAGTATATCCGCACCATTTTGCACGAGCTTTCGCGTATTCATTCGCACCTGTTGTGGCTGGGTCTGCTCGCCGACGCCTTTGGCTTCGAGGCACTGTTCTATCGGTCGTGGACCCTGCGCGAGCAGATTCTCAAGATCTTCGAGAGCACGTGCGGTGGCCGCGTGATTCTGTCGATTAACGAGATCGGCGGCCTTAAGCACGATATCGAGGACTCCGAGCTGGCCGGAATTGTCCAGACGCTCGATGCCATGCGTCCCGACTACGAGGCCCTGGTGCATACGTTTTTGGACGATGACAGCTGCGGCGAGCGCTTGCATGGCGTGGGTGTGATCAGCAAGAAAGATGCGCTGGATCTGTCGATGGTCGGCCCGTTTGG
>CABUTL010000328.1 GCA_902494375.1 uncultured Collinsella sp. | reverse complement strand
AGGAGTGGGTGGCCGTCGTCAAGCCCGGCCGCATCATGTTCGAGGTCAAGGGCGTGCCCGAGGAGGTCGCTCGCGAGGCTCTGCGTCTTGCACAGCACAAGCTTCCCATCAAGACCAAGATTGTTGCTGCCAAGAACGCTGAGCAGCGCATCGAGAAGGAGATGGCTGAGGAGGCCGCTCTCGAGGCCAAGTGGGCTGCTGAGGACGCCGCCGCCGCCAAGGAGGAGAACTAATGAAGCCCGCAGAGATTCGTGAGCTCTCGGACGCTCAGCTCGTTGAGAAGCTGAAGGAAATGCGCGCCGAGCTCTTTAACCTTCGTTTCCAGATGGCCACCAGCCAGCTGGACAACACCGCTCGCGTCAACACCGTGAAGAAGGACATCGCTCGCGTCCTCACGGAGCAGCGCGCCCGCGAGATCGCAGCGGAGAAGTCCGCTGTCGCCGAGTAGGACCTAAGGAGAGAACATGACTGATTCGCGTAACTCGCGTAAGGTCCGTACGGGTGTCGTTACCTCCGTCTCCGGTGCCAAGACCATTGTTGTCACCATCACCGAGCGCAAGCGTCACCCCAAGTACGGCAAGATGATGACCAGCTCCAAGAAGCTGCACGCTCACGACGAGGAGTGCACGGCTGGCGTGGGCGATACCGTCCGCGTTATGGAGACCCGTCCTATGTCCAAGATGAAGCGTTGGCGCCTCATCGAGGTCGTCGAGCGCGCTAAATAAGCAGTCGCTCTTACGACTTGTACGTTTCCGAAGATGTGCGTATGCCTGGCTTGAATACCACGGGCCGTATAAAGGCTGCGCACCTCTCTTCGGTTCTTAGTTCGGAGGAACATCTACCATGATTCAGATGCAAACCATGCTGAACGTCGCCGACAACTCCGGCGCTCGCAAGATTCGCTGCATCAAGGTGCTTGGCGGTTCCAAGCGTCGTTATGCAGGCATCGGCGATGTGTTCATCGGTGCTGTCCAGGAGGCTACCCCTGGCGCCAACGTCAAGAAGAAGGACGTTGTCCGTTGCGTCGTCGTTCGCACCGTTAAGGAGATCCGCCGCAAGGATGGCTCCTACATTCGCTTTGATGAGAACGCCTGCGTTGTCATCAACAACGATGGTTCGCCCGTCGGCACCCGTATCTTCGGGCCCGTCGCTCGCGAGCTTCGTGACAAGAAGTACATGAAGATTGTCTCGCTCGCTCCCGAGACCCTGTAGTTAGGGGAGATATATGTATATCAAGAAGGGCGATAAGGTCCAGGTTCTCTCTGGTAAGGATCGCGGCAAGCAGGGTGTTGTCCTGCGTGCTCTCCCCGCCGAGAACAAGGTCGTTGTCGAGGGCGTTTCGGTCGTCAAGAAGGCCGTCAAGCCCAACGCTGCCAACCAGCAGGGCGGCATCGTTTCGCAGGAGGCTCCCATCGACGCCTCCAACGTCAATCTCGTCTGCCCCGAGTGCGGTAAGGTTACCCGCGTCGGTCACGAGAAGGACGGCAAGAACAAGCTGCGCGTCTGCAAGAAGTGCGGCCACAAGTTCTAAGCTGCCCGCAACATCAAGTTGCTAGCAAAGGCCCGGATGCCAAGGCACCCGGGCCTTTTTCTATCCCTACTCATTGGGGACAGACTTAAATGAGTGGCCGTTGATTGGCGGCTTATAGGACAAAATGTGTGTCCACATTGGGGGCATCGGCGCAGGTCGATGCCCCTTTTTCAGCCGTTTAAATTCCGTGCCCGCTTTTAACCGCTCGGACAGAATGTGTGTCCGGTT
>CABUTL010000327.1 GCA_902494375.1 uncultured Collinsella sp. | reverse complement strand
GGCCTGAGCGAGGGTAGCCTCGGCGCCAAGAGCGGAGTCGATGACCGGACGGGGAGCCTTACCGGCGCGGAAGCCCGGGAAGCGGTACTTCTTGGCGGTGTCCTTGTAGGCCTTCTTGATCGCGGCGTCGACGTCGGCGGCCGGGATGGTGACCGTAGCGGTGAGCTTGGCGTCCTTGACGTCAGAAGCGGTGATGTTCAACACGTTCCTCCTCATACTGCCCAGCTTATCTGAGGTGCTGGTACCTTTATGCAACAAAGAGTCGCGACGACCGAAGCCGACGCAGATGCGTTGGTGCGGGCGAAAGGACTCGAACCTTCACGGGAATCCCACCAGAACCTAAATCTGGCGCGTCTACCAATTCCGCCACGCCCGCATGAGCGCACAGACTAGGAATGATAGCAGATACGAACGGCAAGCGCACGCACACCTTTTACAAGCTCACGACCTCACCACGAGTGCAAAAGGCGGGACGAGTTACCCCGCCCCGCCAATTACGACTTGTTCGCTAACCCGCTACTCCCCCAGCAGGGCCTTCTCGGGCGTGATCGGCAACGAGCGGACCTGATGGCCGGTGGCGTGTGCCACGGCCGAGGCAACGGCGGCGAGCGGCGTGTTGATGACGACCTCGCCGATCGACTTGGCGCCAAACGGGCCCGTCGGCTCGTAGCTCGGCTCAAAGGCCACGCGAATGCTACCGATATCCAGGCGCGTGGGCAGCTTGTAGCTCATAAAGTTGCCGGTTCGCAGGCGACCGCGGTCGTCGTGCTCGACGATCTCGTAGAGCGCGTGACCGATACCCTGGGCAATGCCGCCCTCGGCCTGGACGCGCGCGAGCGCCTCGTTGATCACGGTGCCGCAGTCCACGGCCGCCGCGTAGTCCACCACGGTCACCTTGCCGGTGGCCTTGTCGACCTCGACCTCGGCAATGCCGGCCATAAACGGCGGGGGCGAAACGGGCAGGCAGGCAGAGGCATGCGAGGTGAGCGCGTCGCCGCCCGCGATGTTCTTTACGCACAGGTTGGCGAAGTCGCGCAGCGTGAGGTAGCGGTTCTGCTCGCGCGCGGCACGCTCGTCGGACAGGCGCACGTACTGACCATCGAAGACCACGTCGGCGGCGTCCACGTCCCACATCTGGGCGGCCTTGGCGCAGATCTTCTCACGCAGCTCGGTCGCGGCGTTCTTGGCGGCAAGGCCCGTCACGTACGTACCCGAGCTCGCGTACGAGCCGGCGTCAAACGGCGACACGTCGGTGTCCACGCCGCGCACCACAATGAGCGAGCTCTCCACGCCCAGCTCCTCGGCGGCAATCTGCGCCAGAATCGTATCGACGCCCATGCCGTTATCGGTGGCGCCGGTGCCGATGGTAATGAAGCCGTCCTCTTCCAAGCGCATGTCGATGCCGGCGATGTCGACATTGGAGATGCCCGAGCCCTGCATGGTGAGCGCGCAGCCCAGGGCGCGCACGCGGTCGCCCAGGTCCACGGCCAACGGCTTGTCGCGCCAACCGATCATGTCCATTGCGCGTAGCAGGCAGCGGTCGAGCGCGCAGGCGTTGAGTTTCTCGTTGTAGTACTGCGGCATGATCTCGCCCTCGCGCACGATGTTCTTAAGGCGCAGGTCGGCGGGGTCCATGTGCAGCATGTCGGCGAGCTCGTTGACGGCGCTCTCCACGGCAAACTGGCCCTGGGTGGCACCGTAGCCGCGATACGCGCCGCCGCGGTTGGTGTTGGTGTAGACGGCGTCCCAGCTAAAGCGGCTTGCCTTCACATGG
>CABUTL010000326.1 GCA_902494375.1 uncultured Collinsella sp. | reverse complement strand
CGACCAGACGCCCATCGACGGCGTTACGCCCGACTATGCCGCTATCAGCCGCTTTGCCAAGCAGGGCATCGACCTACTGCTTTCCGACTCCACCAATGCCACGGTTCCCGGCTTTACCAAGTCAGAGGCCGAGGTTGGTCCCAACCTGCTGCACGCCATCAAGAACGCCCCGGGTCGCGTGTTCGTCGCGTCGTTCTCGAGCCACATCCATCGTTTGCAGCAGATCTGCGATGCCGCCCGCAAGTGCGGCCGTAAGGTCGTTGTGACCGGTCGCTCCATGCTCACTAACACCCGCGTGGCGCGCGAGCTTGGCTACCTCAACATCGACGACGCCGATATCATCGATGCCTTTGACATTGATAACCTGCCTGACGACAAGATTGTCGTCATGTGCACCGGTTCGCAGGGCGAGCCGCTGTCGGCCCTGTCCCGCATGGCCAATGGCGAGCACAAGACGCTCTCCATCCACGAGGGCGATACCGTTATCCTCTCGGCAACTCCTGTTCCCGGCAATGAGAAAGCCGTCCAGCAGGTCGTCAACAGCCTGGCCAAGCTCGGTTGCGACGTGTGGGATAAGAACCGCGCTCTCGTTCACGTCTCCGGTCACGGTAGCCAGGAGGAACTCAAGCTCCTGATGGCCATGGCCAAGCCCACCTACTTTATGCCGGTTCACGGCGAGGCCGTGCATCTGCGTGCCCATGCCCAGCTTGCTCGTAAGATGGGCATCAAGGATGATCACATCTTTATCCTCGATAACGGCGACACGCTCGAGATGCGCGGCGGTATCGTTAAGCGCGGTACGCCCGTCGAGTCCGGCGTCGTCTACGTCGACGGCCTGCGTATCGGCGATACCGACCCCATCGTCTTGCGCGATCGCCAGAAGCTCGCCAACGACGGTATGGTTACCGCTGTTGCCATCGTCTCGCTCAAGCACAAGAAGATCGAGGCCATCGAGTTCTCGGGCCGCGGCGTCTCGTTTGCCATCGACGACCAGTTCTCCGAGGATGCCTCCGCGTCTATTATGAAGACGATCGAGAAGGGTAAGTTTAGCTTTACCAGCAGCGGTTCCGATGCCATTCGCAAGGCCGTGCGCGACTCGCTCTCCAACTTTATCTGGAGCCGTACGCGCACTCGTCCGATGATCATCCCGGTCGTCATGGAGGTTTAGTTTGGCGCGCGGATCTGCACAAAACGCCAAAGGCAATAAGGCCAACAACCAACCGGCATCTGCTAAGGGTGCCGGTTCCCATCTGCGTGCCAATAAGGGTCACGAGTCCGAGTTCGATGATTTCGAGCCCTTGGTCGAGCCCTCGGCCAACCGCGATATCGCCGGCGTGGTCATTGCCGTCTTGGCGATTGCGTCCTTTATTGCCGTGATTTCGCCGGCGACTGCGCCCGTTACGGCTGCGGTTGCCGGTTTCTACCACTTGGGCTTTGGTCTGGGCGCCTACGTGCTGCCGATCGTCATTTTGCTGTTTGCCGCCACGCTCTTTTTAGGCGAGGACTCGCCGCTCAACGCGCGCTCTGTTGCGGGCGGCGCCGTGGTCTTTATCGCCGTCGTCTCCATTCTTTCGTTGATGGTGCCAGGTACGAGCGACTCGTGCGACCTTATGTTCACGCCGCAAAATCTGTCCGCCTCGGGTGGCTACATTGGTGCGTTTATTGCGAGTGCGCTGCAGAATGCCCTGGGTAAGCCTATCGCGATGGTGGTCCTGTTGGGCCTTGTCGTCGTGGGCCTGGTCATCATCGGCTTTTCGGTGGGCGGCGTTTTGCGCTCTGCT
>CABUTL010000325.1 GCA_902494375.1 uncultured Collinsella sp. | reverse complement strand
CGTCGCATGGGGCTTTTCGTATCCCCTCATGAAAATCGGCATGGACAGCATGAACGCCACGAGCATCGTCGCGCTACGCTGCATCATCGCCTTTGTGGTCTGCCTGTTGCTCTTCCACAAGCACGCGTTGCGCATCAACCGCGACCTTATGGTCCGTGCCGCCATCATCGGCGCCATTATGGCAACCGAGCTCACCTGCATGTGCCTGGGCTCTAGCCTCACCTCCGCCTCTACCGCCGGCTTTTTGCAGAGCCTGACGGTCGTGATCGTGCCGTTTGCCAATGCCGCCCTGCTGCGCCGCGCCCCCGAGCGCAAAGTGCTCGTCGGCACCGCCATCGTCACCTGCGGTATGTTGCTGCTCTCGGGCGCCGACTTCACCAGCCTGAACCCGGGCGCGATCATCATGCTGCTCTCCGCCTTTGTCTATGCCGGGCACATTATCGTGGCCAAGCGCTTTGTCGAAGAAGTCGATCCGCTTGCTCTGGGCGTTTGGCAGCTGGGCTTCGGCGGCCTGTTCTCGGGCATTGCCGCATGCGTCTTTGGCGGCTTCACGCTTCCCAGCACGCCCAGCGAGATCGTCGTTGTCGTCGCGCTCGCACTCATCTGCTCTGCCTACGGCTTTATCACCCAAACACTCGTGCAGCCCCACGTGCCCGCCGAGACCACCGGCTTCGCCTTCTCGCTCGAGCCGGTCTGCTCCGCCGTCTTTTCGTTCTTCTTGGTTGGCGAGGTCCTGAGCCCCATCGCCTTTCTGGGTGCAGCTCTCATCCTCACCGGCGTCATGGTGGCAACCGTCGAGCTTCCGCGCCTTCGCGCACATGGACACACCCGTATGGCAGGGGCGCCCGAGCACGTCTCGTAGACCCCACTCTTCATACAGCCGCGGCATAAAGGCAACCGGTGCGCCTTTACAATAGATGCCAACAGAGCATCTGCCATAAAGGAGCCCCATGGACACCGCAACCCGCGACCGCAACATAGCAACTTGGTTGGGCGATGCGCCGCAGCCGCTACGTGACACTACGAACCAGCTGCTCGAGCGCATCGCCCTTTTGCGTGCCGAGCAGACTATCTACCCGGCACAAGACGACATCCTCAATGCCCTCGCCTACACGCCGGCCGACCAGGTCAAGGTTGTCATCTTAGGTCAAGACCCCTATCACGGACCCAACCAGGCCATGGGGCTGTCATTCTCGGTCCCCGCGACGCAGACCAAGTTGCCGCCGAGCCTGCGCAACATCTACAAGGAACTCAAAGCCGATCTGGGTTGCCCCATTCCCGCCACGGGAGACCTAACACCATGGGCACAACAGGGCGTCCTGCTCCTCAACACCACGCTCACCGTGCGCGAGCATGCCGCCAACTCGCACGCCAAACTGGGCTGGAGCACGCTCACCGACTACGTTATCGAACGCTGCTGCCAGCTGCCCCAGCCGGTAGTCTTTTTGGCATGGGGTCGCTTTGCCCAGCAGATGGTCGAAGGCAAGCTCGCCGCTACCGGCGCGGGCAAGGCAACCGGCAAGTTCTGCCTGGCCTCTACGCACCCCTCGCCGCTTTCGGCCAACCGTGCCACGGCAGAACTCCCCGCCTTTATGGGGTCGCGTCCCTTCTCGGCGGCCAATCGGCTACTCGAACAGCACGGCTCGATCCCCGTCAACTGGACTTGTCTCGGCTAAAATCGATACATCAAAAACGCGCCCGACGACTGAACTGCACCCCAAAACCTGGACGGCTTAAATAAGAACTACGCCGCAAGGGACTGTCTCCGGAACTCCTCCGGGGTCAGTCCCTTCAGT
>CABUTL010000324.1 GCA_902494375.1 uncultured Collinsella sp. | reverse complement strand
TCGGAGCTCGCGAAAAAGATAGCGACGGTCCCCGTCGCACCGTTCTCAGGCAGCGCCTCAAAGGCACTCTCGCGAGCCAATGCGGTCGAGCTCGATATCCTCATGAAGCGCCGTCCGGGTTCATTCAAGAAGGACCCGGCCGCCGTCAAAAAGCTCAAGGACTACCGCAAGCGCTCTCTGCGCAGGAAGCGTAAGGCGGCGCTCAGGCAGGCCTCCCTTGGGAAAAAGGTGGGCCGCGCCGTCGGCGGAAGCATCTCCCGAAAAGTATTCAAAGGACAAAAGGGAAGGCGGAAGTTCCTCTCCATGAGGGCATGGAGGAACAGGGTCGCCCTGTTCACCTCCCTGCTTTCGCTCGGCTGCCTGCTGTTCATGGGCGTGGTCCTAGCCTCGTCGCTTGGCATCGTTCTGTTCGGCAACCAGGCCGCCGGCGCTAGCAGTACGGCGAGCCTGGGCACCGACGAGCTCAAGATATATCTGTACCTCAAGGATCACGGCTGCGACGACATCCACGCTGCGGCCATCATGGGCAACTATTGCCATGAGTCCGCGGGCACCGCAGCCAAGAAGATATACCCGATGGCCGACCAGGCGAAGGGCGGTCGTGCCTATTGGGAAGAGGGTATCAGTCCTTGCACCAATGACGAGATCATCGCGAGGGGTCCCGTCTACAACAAGGCGGTTGGCATCGGCCAATGGGACGGGGGACGTCGCCTTCGCCTTGCCCAGTTCGCCAAGGAGACGGGCAGGAACTGGTACGAACTCGACGTTCAGCTCGAGTTCTGGTCGGACCACGATGAGTGGGGCTCGTTCACCAGCGCGAACGGCAAGTACACCTATCAGACATTCATGGAGACCGACGATCTCGAGTCGGCGACGATGCACTATGCGATGGGATGGGAGCGGTGCGCGATGGTGGGAGGCAAGCCGCACGGCTGGGACTCAAGGTATTCGAACGCGGAGTATTTCTACAACGCCATCACTTCGGGCTCCCTCGGCGGCTCCGGCCAGGAGCTGTCTGGCGCCACGGGCACCCAGCTGGCCGTCGTGAGCGCATGCAAGTCGACACCCTCGCCAGGCAAGAACTGGTGCGCCGCCTGGGTGACTAATGTGTTCAAGGCCGCAGGCGTCGGCTACTACGGCGGCAACGCCTGCGACATGGTCAAGGCCTGGTGCCATAGCAACAACCCAGCAGACCTCAAGGTCGGCATGATCGTGGGCGACACGAGCCACCCCGGCACCGGAACGCCCGGCCTTCTCTATGGTCATGTGGGCATCTACATCGGTGACGGCAAGGTCATGAGCAACGAGGGCGCTATCACGACCAAGACGCTTGACGAATTCATAGCCTTCTACGGAAAGGGCTCCGGCGTCTACTGGGGCTGGATGGGCGGAGTGGAGCTCAAATAGCTCTAAGAGGAAAGGAATTTGTGCCATGTACGATAAGGGAAAGAAGCTCGACTCAAAGGGGATTATTCTCGCCTGCGTCGGCATCATCGCGGTCTGCATCGCAATCAATATCGCATTCGCGGTATTCCCGCCCATGGGAAGGTCGGATGGTACCTCGAGCGAGGAATCCTCAATTGGAACCGACGGCGCGTCCGAAGTCTCAGGTGACGAGTCAGATGATGGGCCGGAAACCGACGTTGCGGATGGACAGGGCGAGACGGCTCAGGTTGACCCCTCGATCGTGTCCGTGCCCGACAACCTGCCGGAGGAAGCGACCCAGGCAGGTTTCCAGGACGCTGTCGCCGCATACCTCACATCCCTGACCTCGGAATACGGCGTTCCCGAGAAGACGCTTATCGAG
>CABUTL010000323.1 GCA_902494375.1 uncultured Collinsella sp. | reverse complement strand
GGTCGCGGTCGCCGAACTTGTTCATGAGGTACTCGAGCTGCATGAGCTCGTCCCAGGTGCCGCCGACGCCCATCAGGAACACGGCGTCGTAGCCCTCGTCGGCGACCTTGTCGGCGAGCTCGATCATCTTCTTGCCGGTCTCATAGACGTTCTTGCCGTCCTCGAGATAGCCCTCCTGGCTAAAGTGCATGATCTCGATCTTCTCGGTTTCCTTCATGGCTTTTCCTTTCTGTCCTGCACGCGACTCTATACATTGCGTTTCTTTTCGATACCAATTATAGACATACACCTAAGGTGTTTTTAATACCACTTATCAATCTGTTCCAATCCTCGGTGAACGGTCGAAATTCTCTGGTGAGTGGTATTAAATTAGAATTGAATGTATAGCTAACACCTCTGGCGCCTCCCTTGTGTGACAAAGAACAGCGTTCCTACCAGCGCAATAATGGTCGATGCCCCAAATAGCACCGCTTGGACGCCCAAAGCCTCCGCCAAAAAAGGAGCCGCCAGCAGCGGCAGCACGCCGGCGCTCATCAGGCCAAAACGCACAAAGCCGGTAATGCGCCCCAGGTATTTGATGTCGGCGCGCTCCTGAATCAAGATCATCTGCAGCGGTTCCAGGAATCCCCAGGCCAGACCGTTAATCGCCTGACCGATAATCGCGACCCCCAGCATATCGGTGCCCACGTACACCATGGACCCAATGCCCACGGCCATGAGCGCGCCGAGCAACAATCGCAGGTTGACATGGCGAGCAGAAAGCTTGGTCAGGATGAACGCGCCCACCGAGGAAGTGAGGCCCACGACCGAGGACAGCCAGCCCAGCCAGACGATATCCACGTTGAGCACATCGCGGTAGAACAACGACTCCAGCGAATCGAACGCGCCAAACGCAAAGAAACCCAAAAAGCCCGAGATAAAGATGAGGCGCAGGTCGTGGTCGCGAAACGTAAGTCGCGCACCCTCGGCCATGCCGCCCAGAATACCGCCCTTCGGCTTCTCCCCTTTTGCGGGAGCAACACACTCGTGACAGCCCAAGGAGAGCACGGCCGCCACACCCATCATGCCCGCCATGAGCAGATAGACCGATTGCGTGGCAAAACAGCTCACGATGGCACCGCCGAGCAGCGGGCCAGCGGTATAGGCGATATTGCTGTAGAACACCATGAGGCCGTTCACGCGGGTACGACCCTCGGTGGTCGACTCCAGGTATCCCGGAAACGCATGCGTGCAGGTGTTGATAAAGCCGCCCGCAAGCCCCAAGACGCACGCGGCAAACACAAGCCCGGGGACAGACAACGGCACCAACCCCACGCCAAGCGATAGCACTGCCGTAATCACGCACGTCACAAACGACGTCCGGCGCGGTCCAAAGCGATCGATGACCGAGCCCGACACCATATTGCCCACCGACGTCATAAGATTGCGCGCGAGCGTAATGGCGGCAACCAAAAAGGCCGTGCCGGCCAGATCATACGTGGCCGCACCGATAAGCCCCAAAAAGTAGACCGCGTTGTTGGCGCACCACTGCAGGGACTCAATAAGAATCAGCCTGACCTCTGCCGGCGTCAGGCGCATTGCTTCGCGACCCTTCGCGAACATACGAACTCCTTCTATACAAAAAGGGGATGGAGAGCATAGGCCTGCTCCATCCCCTTTCCAGGTTGCAACGAAAATCTATGCAGCCGGGCCCTTACGCCAGCACGCCGAAGAACGCGCCGATGATGCCCACGACCATGGTGGCCACGATCAGCACCATGGGGTTGATCTTCTTGGACAGCAGCCAGTAGTACAGCCAGAAGGCGATCATGCC
>CABUTL010000322.1 GCA_902494375.1 uncultured Collinsella sp. | reverse complement strand
GCGCGTGCCCTCGGGGAAGATCAGAACGTCCTCGCCGCGCTGCAGCGCATGCTGGGCGGCGCGCAGGCACTTCATATCGGCAGTACCACGCTCCACGGGGATGCCGCCTACGCGGCTAAAGGCCCAGCGCACAATCTTGCTCTTGGCGAACTCGGACTTAAAGATGGGACGAATGCGGCGGCCCCCAAAGAACAGCGCCGTCTCCACGGCCAAGAGCTCGGCCATCGAGGTGTGGTTGCAGATGACCACGCTGCCGCGGCCTTCCTGGCGCTCAAACAGCAGATCGGCGTCCTCGACCTTCCAGCGCCACATGAGCTTGGAGAAAGCCCAAAGGATTGCCATGACCACGAAGACGGTGCCGCGGATGAGCGCGGGAAACTCGGCATACGGGGCGTTGTAATAGTCCTCGGGCGTCTGCTTAAACAGGCGCATGGGCTACCTCCTTTGGTTGATGAGGTCCTCGATTATCGAGACGACCTCATCGATGGTGTGGGCGGTGGAGTCGATGTGCACGGCATCCTCGGCGGGCACGAGCGGGGCGACCTCGCGGCTGCTGTCGAGCTCGTCGCGCTGCTTAAGGGCGTCGAGGGTCTCGTCGACCTCGGCCTCGAGCTGCTCGGAAGTGAGCGGCTGGGCATCGTTTTGGTGGCGCTGAAGCACGCGGCGGCGGGCGCGTTCGCGCGGGTCGGCGGTCAGGAAGACCTTGACCTGCGCGTTGGGGAACACGACGGTTCCGATGTCGCGACCCTCGGCCACGATATCGCGGTCCTCGGCTGCGCGGCGCTGGTGGATGAGCATGGCGGCGCGCACGCCCGGGTAGGCCGAGACCTTGGACACGTTGGCGTCGACCTGCGGGGTACGAATGGCGGTCGAAGCGTCCTGGCCGTCAATGGTCAGGCGCGTGTCCTCGCCGGTGCCGTTGGTAAAGCGAATCTCGACCTGCTCGGCGAGGGCGTCGATGGCCGCCTCGTTATCCAAGTCGATGCCGCGGTCGAGCGCGGCGAAGGTGACGGCGCGATACATGGCGCCCGTGTCGAGCTTGTTAAAGCCCAGCTGGCGGGCGATCTCCTTGGCGATGGTGGACTTGCCGGAACCGGCGGGGCCGTCGATGGCGACGATCATGCAATGCTTCCTTTCGATGGTTAACGTGCTGGTATGGTTCGCGGGCGTTGGGGCGCGGCGGGTTGCCTAGCCCGTGTAGCGCTCGCGGTAGGTGTTGCGCTTGGGTGCGGAGCCGTGGCTGCCGTGGTGACGCGTGCGGCTGGCGGTGCTGGTCGCGGACGCGGCGACGCGCTTGGCGCTCGCTTGCTTGGGCGGGATGCCGCCCGCTTTAAGGATCTGCACCTCGCGGTCGGTGAGCTCGCGCCACGAGCCCTTGGCCACGTCCTTGAGCTCAAGGCCGGCAAAGTTACAGCGGTGTAGGCGGATCACCGGATGGTGGATCTTGCTCAGCATGCGCTTGACCTGGTTCTTGCGTCCCTCGCGGATGATGACCTCCACGGCGGTGGTACCGGGCTTGACGCCCTGGGGAGCCACAGCCTCTGCCTCGCGCGCGTTAATGACGCGGCAGATCGCCGGCTGGCATAGGCCGTCGTCGAGCTCTATGCCGCGACGCAGCGGCTCAAGATCGCGGTTGGTTAGCTGCCCGTCCACGAGTGCCTGGTAGGTCTTGTAGACATGCTTGCTGGGGTGCAGCAGGTCCTGCGACAGGTCGCCGTCGGTGGTAAAGAGCAAAAGGCCCGTGGTGTCGCGGTCCAGGCGGCCCACCGGGAAGAGCCCCGGAAAGCGGTCACGCGGGACCAGGTCGGCCACGCATGGGCGCTCCTGTGGAT
>CABUTL010000321.1 GCA_902494375.1 uncultured Collinsella sp. | reverse complement strand
GTGACCATGTGGGCCCACAGCGAGCAGACGGCCTCCGGCATTAACGGCGAGCACCGCAACCCCCGCTACCTTGTGGGCTACAAGCTGCCCGGCAACGTCGTCGCCACGACGGACCTGGCGCAGGCGCTCGACGGTGCCGAGGCCATCATCTTTGCCGTTCCTTCGACGCACCTTCGCAGCGTGTGCCACCAGGCCGCTCCCTTTATCGCCGCCGATACCCCGGCGCTCTGCCTCACAAAGGGCATTGAGCCCGAGTCCGGCCTGCTCATGAGCGAGGTCATCGCCAGCGAGATCGGCAACGAGTCGCGCGTGGCGGCGCTCTCGGGCCCCAACCATGCTGAGGAAATCTGCCGCGGCGGACTTTCTGCCGCCGTCATCGCAAGCAAAGATCCGCAGATAGGGGAGACCTTTAGGGAACTGCTCCTGTCCACGGCCTTCCGCATCTATCTGTCGCAAGACATGACCGGTGTCGAGGTCTGCGGCGCCATGAAAAACGTCATCGCCATCGTATGTGGCATCTCCGCCGGCACCGGTGCGGGCGACAATACGCTCGCCCTCATCATGACGCGCGGCCTGGCCGAGATCAGCCGTCTGGTGCATGCCCGCGGCGGGCAGGCTATGACCTGCATGGGGCTTGCCGGCATGGGCGACCTCATTGCCACCTGCACCTCGGAGCATTCGCGCAACCGCACCTTTGGCTACGAGTTCGCTCATGGCGTATCGCTCGACGAGTATCAGACGCGCACGCATATGGTGGTTGAGGGCGCCGTCGCGGCCCGCAGCGTCAGCGAGCTTGCCCGTTCACTGGGCGTAGACATTCCGCTCACCTTTGCCGTGGAGCAAACGCTCTACAACGGTGTTACTTTAGATAGGGCGCTCGAGATTCTTACCGATCGCGTCCCTTCTCAAGAGTTCTACGGACTCACCGACTAGCGCAGAAAGGCTACTACCATGGGTTCCATCAAAATCGCTCCGTCCGTCCTTTCGGCCGACATGGCCAACCTCAAGGGCGAGCTCGACAAGATCGCCGGCGCCGACTACGTGCACTTCGACGTTATGGACGGTCACTTTACCGGCAACCTCACCTTTGGCGTTGACATCCTCAAGGCCGTCAAGCGCTCCACCGATGTACCGGTCGACGCGCACCTGATGGTGTCGAACCCCGACGAGACGGTCGATTGGTACGCAGACGCCGGTGCCGATATGATCACCGTGCACTACGAGGCCTCCACGCACCTGCACCGCACGCTCACGCATCTGCAGCAGCGCGGCGTCAAGGCCGGTGTGGTGCTCAACCCCGCCACGCCCGTCTGCGTGCTCGAGAGCATCATCGACGTTGTCGATATGGTGCTGCTCATGAGCGTGAACCCTGGCTTTGGCGGCCAGAGCTTTATCCCCGGTACCATTGCCAAACTGCACGAGCTCAAGGCCATGTGCGAGCGTCGCGGCGTTTCGCCACTCATCGAGGTCGATGGCGGTATCTCTTCCAAAAACATCGCCGAGGTCGTCAAGGCTGGCGCCAACGTGCTCGTCGCCGGTTCCGCCGTATTTAAGTCCGAAGATCCCGCTGCCGAGGTTGCGCTGCTGCAGAAGCTGGGCAACGAGGCAGCACAGGAGGCATAAACCCTTATGACCGTAGGTCAAAACCGCATACCCGTGAATCTTGACTATGCCGCCTCGACGCCCATGCGCGCCGAGGCGCTCCTTGCGCAGCGCGAGTACGACAACAGCGAGCTTGCCGGCGTCAACCCCAACTCGCTGCACTCGCTTGGCCGCAAGGCCGCCGCACGCCTGGAAGTCGCCCGTCGCGAGATCGCCCGTAGCTTTGGCGCACGCGTTCGCCCGTCCGAGATCATCCTTACCAACGGCGGTACCGAGGCCAACCAGCTGGCGCTG
>CABUTL010000320.1 GCA_902494375.1 uncultured Collinsella sp. | reverse complement strand
GCGGCGGCAAGGCCCGCGACGGCGGTTCCCCAGGAGCCGGAGCCAATCAGCGCAACATTCATGACTCTCTCCTACTTATCGTCGGGCTCGGTGACGCGCTTGGTAAACGAGAGCTTGGACTCCTTACCCGTCATGAGCTTTTTGATGTTCGCACGATGGGCCCACACCACGGTGATGCCGATCAGCGCCATGCAAAACTTAAGTCCGAGGCTGCTGTACGGAAAGACCGCGCAGGCAGCGATGGGAAGACCGATGGCCGCGGCAAGCGAGCCCACCGACACAAACTTGGTGATGGCGACGGCCACGATAAACATGCCCAGCAGCGAAAGTCCGATGGGCCAGTACCAGGCGAGGATGACGCCCAGACCAACTGCGATGCCC
Source organism: uncultured Collinsella sp. (assembly GCA_902494375.1). Classification (GTDB taxonomy): domain Bacteria; phylum Actinomycetota; class Coriobacteriia; order Coriobacteriales; family Coriobacteriaceae; genus Collinsella. The sequence continues at coordinate 1,535 of CABUTL010000320.1, read as the reverse complement.
TTGCCGCCATGGAAGTTGAGGTAGGGCGAGAAGATATGGCCCCACACGGCTGCCAGGCAGATGACGCCGAGCATCCAGTCGCCGGCGGCACCGGGGGCCATAATGCTCACGGGGAAGTCATAGCCCAAGTCGGCAATGAGCGGACGCGCGATAAGGACGCAGATGGCGCCCTTAAGGCAGTCGAGCAGCAGCGTGAGCGCGGCCACCTTGGGGCCGGCCACGCGCAGGGCGTTGGTGGTGCCGATGTTGCCAGAGCCCGCCTTACGAATGTCCGTGTGGTTGAACACGCGGCCCAGGATCAGACCAAACGGAATCGCCCCGATAAAGAACGAGACCACGGCGCAGATGGCGGTCAGAAGAATCGGATTATGCATCCTTTTGCTCCTTCTTCCTAAAGAAGAGTCGAATGGGCGTGCCGGCAAAGTCGAAGGTCGAGCGCATGCGGTTCTCCACGTAGCGCTGGTAGGTGTCGTTGACCAGGTCACTGTGGTTGACGAAGAACGTGAACGTCGGCGGGTTGACGCCCGTCTGGGTCACGTAGTGCATACGCAGGCGGCGCTTGCCGTCCACCACGGTATGACCGAACTCGCGCAGGTCGGTGAGGAACGTGTTGAGGCGTGAGGTACTGATCTTTTGCGAGCGCGTCTTTTCGGCCGCGTCGACCATCGACCAGATCTTCTCGACGCTACGGCCGGTCAGGGCAGAGATGCGCAGGTACTGAGCCCAGGGAGCCATGACGCCCAGACGGCGGTCGACGGTCTCCATGCAGGCCTCGCGCTTGCGGTCATCGTCGAGCAGGTCCCACTTGTTGAGCAGCACCACGATGGCGCAGCCGCGCTCGATGGCAAGACCCATGACCTTCTGGTCCTGCTCGGTAACGCCCACGGAGGCGTCGACGACGAGCAGCGCCACGTCGGCGCGGTCGATGGCGCGCAGGCCGCGGACCATGGAGTAGTACTCGATGTTCTCGTACACGGTGCTCTTCTTGCGAATGCCCGCGGTGTCGACCATGCGGTAGTGCTTGCCGTTGCGCTCCACGACGGTGTCGATGGCGTCGCGCGTCGTGCCGGCAATGTTGGACACGATAGAGCGGTCGGCGCCCAGGATGCGGTTGAACAGCGACGACTTACCGGCGTTGGGACGGCCGATGATGGCGACGTTCAGCGCGTCGGGGAACTCATCGGCGACCTCGTCCTCTTCCTCCGGAAGCAGGGCCACGATGTCATCGAGCAGGTCGCCCGTGCCGTGGCCATGCAGGGCCGAGAGCGGCGTGGGCTCGCCGATGCCGAGCGAATAGAACTCCCAGATGCTGTCGTTTTCGCGATCGGGGTTGTCGAGCTTGTTCACCAGCAGAAAGACCGGCTTGTCGCAGCGCTTGAGCATGCGGGCGACCGACTCGTCCTCCTCGGTGACGCCGGTGCGGCCGTCGACCACAAACAGGATGACGGCGGCTTCCTCGGCGGCGGCGAGCGCCTGGTCGCGGATGGACGTGGCAAACACGTCGTCGCTCTTGAGCGGCTCGATACCGCCCGTGT
>CABUTL010000319.1 GCA_902494375.1 uncultured Collinsella sp. | reverse complement strand
GCGCCTGAAGCAGGAGTACCTGTTTGTATCGGCCGGCATCTACAGCCTGCTCGACACCTTTGAGAAGGAGCACGGCGAGAACTGGGAGCTGCTGCCGCAGTTTGTGGCCATCCACACCAACGATACCCACCCCGCCATGTGCGGCCCCGAGCTCATGCGCATCCTGATCGACGAGAAGAAGCTCGAGTGGGACGACGCCTGGAACATCGTGACGCAGGTCGTGAGCTACACCAACCACACCATCCTGCCCGAGGCCCTGGAGAAGTGGCCAATCGGCACGTTCTCCAAGCTCCTCCCCCGCGTGTACCAGATCATCGACGAAATCAGCCGTCGTTGGCACGAGTCGTTCGACACCACGCAGGAGGGCTGGCAGGAGCGTCTGCGCCAGACCGCCATTCTGTGGGACGGCGAGATTCGCATGGCCAACCTGTCCGTGATCTGCAGCCACAGCGTCAACGGCGTGGCAAAGATCCACTCCGACATCATCAAGAACATCGTGCTCAAGGACTTCTATGCCCTGACGCCCGAGAAGTTCAACAACAAGACCAATGGCATCTCGCACCGTCGCTTCTTTGCCGAGGCCAACCCCACCTACGCCAAGCTCGTGACCGAGGCCATTGGCGACGGCTGGCTCAAGGACGCCTTTGAGCTGGAGAAGCTCAAAGAGTTCCAGAACGACACCGAGTTCCTCAAGGCCGTGGGTGCCTCTAAGCGCGCCAACAAGGAGCGCCTGGCCGCCTACGTTAAGGCCGAGACCGGTCTGGTCATCGACCCCAACACCGTCTTCGATGTCCAGGTCAAGCGCTTCCATGCCTACAAGCGCCAGCTCATGAACATCATGAAGGTGATGGACATATACAACCGTCGCATCGCCGATCCCAACTTCCACGTGACGCCGACGACCTTCATCTTTAGCGGCAAGGCTGCCTCGAGCTACACCTTTGCCAAGGAGACCATCCGCCTCATTAACTCCGTGGCCGATGTCATCAACAACGACCCGCGCGTCAACGAGGTCATGAAGGTCTGCTTTATCCCCAACTTCCGTGTGAGCAACGCCCAGCTCATCTACCCCGCCGCCGAGATCTCGGAGCAGATTTCCACGGCCGGCAAGGAGGCCTCGGGCACGTCCAACATGAAGCTCATGATGAACGGCGCCATTACGCTGGGTACCCTCGACGGCGCCAACATCGAGATCGCCGACCTGGCCGGCCGCGAGAACGAGGCCATCTTTGGCCTGACCGCCCCCGAGGTCGAGCAGCTCTGGGCATCCAACAGCTACTTTGCGTGGGATACCCTCAACGGCGACCGCGAGCGCCTGGGCCGCGTAATGGACGAGCTCAAGGACAATACCTTTGCGGGTCTTTCGGGCAACTTCGAGAGCATCTACAACGAGCTCATGAACAACAACGACCCCGACCTGGTTATGGCCGACTTCCGCAGCTACGTCGACGCCTGGGAGAAGCTCACGAACAGCTACGGCGACCAGGAGACCTGGAACCGCAAGGCCCTGCTCAACACCGCCTCGAGCGGCTGGTTCTCGAGCGACCGCACCATTCGCGAGTACCGCGACGAGATCTGGCACGCGTAAAGGCCGCGAGCTCCCCTATGCCAGCACGGCATTACTCGACGGGCGTGACGTTGCGCCGCGCCCGTCGCTAATGGGTTTAGGAACATCGATGACAGAAGGAGAAATCGATGAGTAAGAAAGAATGCATCGCGATGCTCCTCGCAGGAGGACAGGGCAGCCGATTGGGGGCACTCACCCAAAAGATCGCTAAGCCGGCGGTTAGCTTTGGTGGCAAGTTCCGCATTATCGACTTTTCGCTGTCCAACTGCTCCAACTCGGGCATCGACACGGTGGGCGTTCTGACGCAGTATCGCCCCTACCTGCTGCATGCCTATGTGGGCTCCGGCGAGGCGTGGGATCT
>CABUTL010000318.1 GCA_902494375.1 uncultured Collinsella sp. | reverse complement strand
CTCGATGAGCGCGTCCGCGCGTTCCTCAACCGCGGCGTGACCGGCGACACCGACATCAACATCATCGACACCGCCGAGTTCGCGATCCCCGGCCTTGACGACGAGTTCCGCGTCATCGTCTCCCCGTGGATTCTGACGGTGCTCGTGACCGACCGCCTGGCTCGCTACTACGAGACGGTCACCAAGCACAACCTCAAGTATCGTCGCTACTATCACCAGTTCGACTACTAAAGAAAACGGGTGCGGGAACGTGCCGGGCTATTGAGAGGAACACAGAATGAGACAGTACATCATCGCCAGCCATGCGCACTTCGCCACCGGCATCAAGGAGAGCGTCGAGCTGCTCTCGGGCGCTCGCGACAACGTCCACGATCTTTCGATGTTCGTCGATGGCCGCATGGACGTGGCCGAGGAGGCCCAAAAACTGCTGGCAGGCATGTCTGCCGACGATGATGTCGTTGTCTGCACCGACCTCTTTGGCGGTAGCGTTAACAACGAGTTCACCAAGATCGTCCAGACGCGTCCCCGCACGTACCTCGTTACCAACATGAACCTTCCTCTGCTCATCCAGCTGCTGTTCTCTGACGAGTCGGCGCCGGTTGAGGAGACGATTCGCGCCATCGTCGCTGCGGACGATACGCGCGTGAAGTTTGTCAACGATCTTTTGGTCGATGACAAGGAGGAGGAAGAGTTCTAATCCGCAGCACCTACTGACACGCCGTATGACGGCACAAGACCTTTGGGGGGTCACATTATGATTCAGCTACTTCGCGTTGACCATCGCCTGCTTCATGGCCAGGTCGCAGTTTCCTGGGTTCAGGGCCTTGGCTCCAACTGCATCTTCTGCGTGGGCGATAAGGTCGCTAACGACCCGGTGTGGAAGACGACGCTCAAGATGGGCAAGCCTGCCGGCTGCAAGCTCGTCATCAAAGATATGGAGCATGCAATCGAAGCTATCAACTCGGGCGTGACCGACAAGTACAAGATGATCATCTGTGTCGCCACTATTGCTGAGGCAAAGCAGCTTGTTGAGGGCTGCCCGCAGATCAAGTCGGTCAACCTGGGCAACACCAAGCCCAAGGACGAGAAGCGTCCCGATGCTCGTCAGGTCTCTCGTCAGATCTTCCTGACCGCGGCCGAGGAAGCCGATGTGCGCGAGATGCTGGATCGTGGCGTTGAGGTCGAGATTCGACCCCTGGCCGATGACCCCAAGGTCGACTGCGCCAGCGTGCTCTAGGCGTTCAATTTCGAAGAGTCTGAGCTCTTCGTAGTGTCCTATATGGAAAGGGGGATGTATGCTTACCCAAGCAATCCTCATCGGACTTATCGCCGCATTTGGTAAGTTCGACTGCCAGCTCGGTACGCTCTACGCGTTCCGCCCCATCGTCCTGTGCCCGCTCGTGGGCCTGGTGCTGGGGGACCTGCAGTCCGGCCTCGCGATCGGTGCGAGTCTGGAGCTGCTGTTCATGGGCTCGATCTCCATCGGCGCCTACGTGCCGCCTGATGAGACGATCGGCGGCGTGCTCGCCTGCGCCTTCGCTATCCAGCTGAGCCAGAGCACCGAGGCAGCCATCGCGCTTGCCATGCCCATCGCCACGCTGTGCCTTGCCATCAAGAACATCCTTAACGCCGCCCTGCCGATCCTGGTCGACCGCGCTGATGTCTACTCCGGCCAGGGCAACCTTAAGGGTGTCTATGCGATGCACTTCCTGATCGGTTTGACCGGTATCATCATGGCGTTCCTGCTGTGCTCGCTGTCGTTCTATCTGGGTGCTGACGCCATCCAGGGCCTGCTCGACTTCATCCCGCCCTTTGTCCTTGCTGGCTTTGGCGTTGCCGCCAACTTCCTGCCTGCCATGGGCTTCGCCATGCTCGGCCGCCTGGTGCTCACCAAGCAGCTCGTGCCCTTCTACTTCCTGGGCTTCCTGCTGTGCTCCTACGCCAACGT
>CABUTL010000317.1 GCA_902494375.1 uncultured Collinsella sp. | reverse complement strand
CGTCACGCCGCCCGAGTGTGTATAGGAAGCGTTGCGCCAAGTCTTGCCGTTGTACTTGACGGGGTCATTCTCGGTCCACTCAAAGCTGGCCTTCCACTTTGCCTCGTAGTCGAACAGCTCATCGGCGTTCTTGTCAGAGTCGAAGACGGGGATGAAGCGATCGCTGGCGTGCTCGCTCTCGGTGAACTTAAACTGGGTCCTATCGGCCGTGTCGCCGGCAACGTCGGTGATCTCGACGCCCTCGGGAACCTCGACCTTAAACCAAATGAAGTCGGTCCTCATATCCACGGCTGGCTTTTCTGCTCCGCCGCCACCGCTACTGCCGGTAGCGCCGCCGCTGCCACCGCAGCCCACCAGGGCAACCGCGGCAAAGAGACTGATGCAGAGGGTGAGAATCGCAAAGGCCTTCTTTTTCATGGTCGTGTCCTCCTCGATCTGTAACCGCCCATGGATTACCTGTCTTTACTGTACGCGTGAGCAGCTCATTCGGGTGGGCCATGTGTCCCATTCTGGGGGCCGGATTTGCGCCGTTAAGTGGCAATATGTTCGGGCGCAAAAGAGGGGAGGGCCGGTGCTGCCGGCCCTCCCCGGGTTGGGCGCCCGTTGTTTTAATGGGGCGCATGTGCGCGGGTGCGCATGTGCGCGGGTGCGCATGTGCGCGGGTGCGCGTAGGCGCGTGCGGGTGTCCCGTTACTTGATCTCGATGCTCGAAATCTCGACTTCGCGTGCCTCGGAAACTGCCTCTTCCATGTCATCGGGGAACTCGATGGAGTTGAGGAGTGCCTCGGCTTCTTTCTTGTGCTGGTCGAAGTTCGAGATGAGGACGTAGACGCTTCCCGGCTCAACATCGGTAAAAAGCATGGTTGAGATGCCGCTGTTGTCCTCGTATGTTCCGACGAGCCACGTCCTGCCGTTATACTCGACGGACCCGCCATCCTTCCACTGGAACGTATCCCCCTTCTTTTCCGCCTGGTCGGCGTGGGATTCCTCGGCCGTCAGCGCTTTTTTCCAAACGGGGATAAAGCGATCGGCCGAGGCGTTCTCGTCTTCGGGGAAGGTGAGCTGGACCCTGTCGGCGTTCTTGCCGGCGGAGTCGCTCACGCCAACGCTCTCGGGCATCTCGACCTTAAACCAGATAAAGTCGGTCTTCTTGGCGACGGGGACCTTTTCCTTGCTCTCGCTCTTGGGGGCGCTGCCGCCGCCCGATGCGCTCCCGCCGCAGCCGACAAGGGCAAACGCGGCAAAGAGGGCGATGCAAAGGGAAAGGATCGATAGGGTCTTTTTCTTCATGGTGGCGTCCTCCTTGTCTGCCAGGGACATCGTGTGCCGCGGATCGCTGGGGCGGCGGTTACGCATGCGCATGATGTCTTTGTTTACTGTGCGGTTATTCTTCCATTCGTCGTCCGGTGCCGTGATGAGCTTGCCCCAACATAGGGCTCCTTACCTATATGTATGCCCCAGTTGCCGCTGCCCGGAAGTCCCGAAAGGCGGGCCATGTTTCCCATGTTTGCGGTGCCGACGCCTATCGTTCGTCATAGAAATCCGCGATGGCCAGGTGCGCTGACGCTTATGTACTTATGGGCTAGACTTAGCACCATTATGTGATCGATGCGGTCGGTCGGCGGTTTCCACCCGACCGATGTATATGACTTGAAGGTGCATGCGTATGAGCCAAGAGATGATGGACAAGACCTGCCGCGGGTTTGCCGAGGCGCTTGCCGCGCGCGAGCCGGTTCCCGGCGGTGGCAGCGCGAGCGCCTTTGTGGGCGCGCTGGGCGCCTCGCTGTGCGGAATGGTTGCCCGCTACGGTGCGACTAATCCCGCGCTTGCTGATCGTGCGGATGACCTGACGCGCGCGTTTGCCCAGGCTGATGAGCTGGCTCAGGAGCTTGTCGAGTTGGTTTCCGAGGACGTTCGTGCCTACAGGCGGGTGTCCGCGGCGTACGGTATTCCGCGTGACGATCCG
>CABUTL010000316.1 GCA_902494375.1 uncultured Collinsella sp. | reverse complement strand
CGACACCGTGATGTCGAACTCAACCATATCGGACAGGGGGCCGCGTGTGAGCGCCATGTCGTTGAGGGCGAACGTGCGCACGACATCCTTCGTGCCATCGTCGCGCACGGACACGATATCCGCGGCGATGGTGGCGCGACGGCTCACGTGCAGCTCGCCGGAAAGGGCGTCGCTCACGACCTGCAGAATGTCGCGCTCCTCGGGGCTCGCAGCAGTTAAAAAGCCCAGGTGACCATAGGAAAGACCGAGGATAGGAATCTCGCGATGGTTGAGGATGCGGGCAGCGCGCAGCAACGTACCGTCGCCGCCGAGCGTAATGACCAGATCGGAGCCGTCAATATCAGGCGTGCTTTGAATCTTCGATCGCTGGTCGGCAGCCCATGCGACCTCATAGCCCTGGCGCGTCAGCCAAAGCTCGAGCATCAGGCCGCTCTCAACCGCCTCTTGCTTGTAGTAATTGGGAACCAGAAAGACCTTCATAGCGTTGCAGCTTTCTCGCTCAAAACCGATACCTGGAATTGCAGCTCGTCTTGCGTGCGGTCGCCGGGGTCAAATCTCGTGCCGTACAGGAAAAACTCAACGTTTCCCTTGGCACCATGAATGGGCGACACGCACACATCGACCGGGAACAGCCCCTTGGCAGCAAAGAGTTCAACTGCCGCAACGAGTGTATCGCGGCGCACGGCGGGATCGGACACAATGCCGCCCTCACCCACCAGCGCCGCCGGAGCCTCAAACTGCGGCTTTACAAGCGTGCAGAATGCACCCGTAGGCGCCAGGCACGCCAGCACCGCATCGATAATGTTCGCGATGCTGGTAAACGAGACATCACACACAGCCAGGTCGATGGCGCCGGCATAGCCAAGCTCAGGCAGCTGCGTCACGTTTGTGCGCTCATGCAGCGTCACGCGATCGTCCTGACGTAACGACCAATCGAACTGGGCGCGACCAACGTCCACCGAGACAACGGTCGCAGCTCCGCGCTTGAGCAGGCAATCGGTAAAGCCGCCGGTAGAGCAGCCCACATCCAGACAGGCAAGGCCCGTCGGATTGATACCAAACGTATCAAGCGCGCCTTCGAGCTTAAGACCGCCGCGGCCAACATAGGGAATGCGCCCCTTCACGTGCAACGGCAGGCCCGGGGTCACCTTAAGGCCCGGCGAAGTCAAGCGCTCGCCGCCACTCGAGACCAAGCCAGCCATAAGAGTGCGAAGGGCATCCGCGCGATCGGCGCAGATGCCCTGTGAAATCAGTTCGTCATCAAGACGCACGCGTTTCATGAATGCCATCAACCATTCGTATCCGGAGATGCGGCCTAGCTATCCTGGGATTCGTTTGCCGCATCCTCATCGTATTCCTGCTCGAGCTTGTCGGCCTCACGCGGCGTCAGCTCAAACTTATCGACCATGTCGACCGCACGGGAGCCTAGCTCAATCGCCTCGTCAAACAGATCGAGCGAACGCTCCAAGGACGTATCCTTAGAGCGAACGGTAGCTATGATCTGGTCCAAGCGGTCCGAAATCTCGTCGAAGTTGCGGACGGAACCCTCTGGCATGGCTACTCCTCGACGGTACCGGTCTCGGCCTCGGCGACCTCAGCGTCCTCGTCGAGAACGCCGGCCTCGGCCTGAGCAACCGCAACCTTTGCGGCAGCCTCGGCAGCCTGTGCCTCCTCGCGAGCACGATCTTCGGCCAGCAGCTCCTGGTACAGGTCCTCGCCCGGCAGCTCCTCGCTGCGAGCGATCTTACCCAGCACGCCGTTGACGAACGACGCGGACTGGTCGGTGCCATAGGCCTTGGCAAGCTCGACGGCCTCGTTGATCACGATGGCGTCCGAGACCTCCTCGTCAGTGAGGAAACGCATCTCGTAAACGGCGATACGCAGCAGGTTGCGGTCGGCGCCGGGCATGCGCATAAGATCCCAGTTCTTGGCAACAGAACGCAGGGCGCAGTCGATGCGGTCGATATG
>CABUTL010000315.1 GCA_902494375.1 uncultured Collinsella sp. | reverse complement strand
GCGATCACCATCGAAGCAAAGGAGACCAGCCACGAGCCGACAAAAATGCCGGCCAGCGACGCCGTCTTGGAAAGGCCGCCCACGCAGCGGCGCGCGCCAAGGCCCGACAGATTGGGTTGCAGATCGACGACGCTCAAGGCGGCAAACTCGGCAGACATCATCGCCACCAGGCCAAAGAGCGCGTAATAGTAGATGACCGTGCCGTCGGGCGTGGTGCGCGTAAGGCTCACGCGACGGGTGCCGCCCTCGAGCGACAGGGCGCGCGCAACCGCCTCGGGGTCGGCGAGTGCCGCCGGGTTGTCCTGGGCAATCTGGGACATGAGCTCGGCATTTTGTGTATACGAGCTTGCCACCGTCTCCAGGATGCTGCGATCGGTGAGCACCGATGATGCGCGCGAGCTGTCGTAGCTCGATAGCAGTGTGAGCTTGGGTGCGCCTGCGTCGTCGACCGTATAGATGCCCGCGACCTCGCCGGCCTTAAGCGCACGGTTCGCATCGGCTGCGTCGTCGCACTCGTGGATCTCGAGCAGCTGATTGTCGCTCTCCTTGGCAAGCGAAGCCGCCGCATCCTTAAAGGTCGAGGCGTCCCAGGCCTCATCCGCTACGACAGCCACTGGCACCGGGTCGACCGTGCCGTCAGAGCTCAGGTTCGCAAACATAAACATGAACATCGTGGAAAGTGCGATGGGAAAGAGAGCGCCCCAGACCCACGTGCTCGGCCGGCGCAGCAGCGTCTTGACCGTAGTGATGATGGTGTTGAACATGACTGCCCCCTAGTCGCGCAGCTCGCGGCCGGTGATCTCGAGGAACACGTCGTTGAGGGTCGGCGGCTCGCTCCACACGCGGCCGAGCGCAACGTCGGCAGCGCGCAGCGTGTCGAGGATGTCCACCAGGTTGTGCGGGCTCGCTTCGCAGGTGCAGACGAGCTCGCCGCCGGACAGCTCAACCGAAAGCACGTGCTCGAGGGCGCGCAGCCGCTCGACCGTGGCGGTCTCTACGGCGCCAACCTCGACAGTCACGCGCTCGCCCATCTGAATCATGCGCTTGAGCTCGTCGTTGGTGCCCTGCGCCAGCACGCGCCCGCCGTCCATGATCATGATGCGGCTGCAGATTTGCTCGACTTCCTCCATGTAATGGCTGGTATACACCACTGTGGCGCCCTCGTCGCGCAAGCGGCAGATGCCCTCCAGGATGGCGTTGCGGCTCTGTGGGTCGACCGCCACCGTGGGCTCGTCAAAGAAGATGAGCTCGGGCTTGTGCGCGATGCCGCAGGCGATGTTGAGGCGACGCGCCAGGCCGCCCGAGAGCTTGCCGGGGCGGAACTTGGCAAAGTCGCCCAGCCCGACAAAGTCGATCGCCTCGTTCACCAGCGCGCGACGGTGCTTGCGGTCGTTGACGTAGAGGCTGCAGAAATAGTCGATGTTCTCGCGCACCGTGAGCTCGTCAAACACCGCCACCTGCTGCGGCACCACGCCGATGCGGCGCTTGAGGTCGTAGCGGGCGGGCGCCATGGGCTCGCCGAACAGCTCAATGGTGCCTTTGTCGTAGGCAAGCAGCTGCAAAATGCAGTTGATGGACGTGGTCTTGCCCGAGCCGTTGGGGCCCAGCAGGCCAAAGATCTCGCCGGGGGCGATGCTCAGGTTAAAGTGGTCGAGCGCAATAAGGTCGTCATAGCGCTTGACGAGGTTTTCGACGTGAACGATGTCTGTCATGAGGCGGCCCTTCCGTTGATTGCGGCCCGGTACGATTGCATCATCGCAGGAGCCGCCGGCGCGCACCAGTGAGCTTTGTCACGAGTGCGGGGTCTTTGTCGTGCGGCCTGCCGACGCCCCCGCTTTGCTGCGCGGGAGGAATGTCACGGTTGCGCAGGCGGCCCCTCCACCATGCGCGGCTTCGCGTACAATACCCGTATGAACAGGCTTTTCGACAAATCGATCGTGCTGGCGTGCTGTATTGCGGCCGCCATGGGTCTTGC
>CABUTL010000314.1 GCA_902494375.1 uncultured Collinsella sp. | reverse complement strand
TATCGGCATCCATGCGATGCACCAGGCCGCACAGCTCTTCAACCTTACCGGAACCGATAAACGATTTTGGATACGGCTTAACCAGACGCTGTGACAAACGCGCCACGCACTGGGCGCCAGCCGTATGGGCCAGGCGCTCAAGCTCGTCAAGCGAACGATCGAGCGGCCATGCATTGTCGCGCCACTCAACACCAACTAATATGGCACGCTCGGGCTCGGGTGCCGTGGGAACAAGGGGGAAACGGGCCATTAGGCAGCCTCAATACGATGCAGGATGTCCTCAACAACCTCATCGATCGTAAACTCGTCCATATCAAACCACACGATACGGTCATCGCGCTTAAACCACGAAAGCTGACGTTTGGCATAGCGACGCGAACGCATCTTGATGAGTTCGCGAGCCTCATCCATAGAAATCACGCCATTGAAAGCATCAATGATCTCTTTATAGCCAATTGCCTGCATCGACGTCAGGGCATCTCCCAGCCCCTGGTCCAAAAGACCGCGAACCTCATCAACAAGACCCTGTTCAAACATCAGATCGACACGCAGGTTAATGCGCTCGTAGAGCACCTCGCGATTACGCGTCAGACCAAACCATAGAGCATGATAATGCTCGCGCGGAACACTAAACTGACTTTTTTGCTGTGCATAGGAGATACCATCATCATGCATCTCGAGCGCACGAATCACACGGCGCACGTTATGGGGATGAATAACAGCAGCCGATTCTGGGTCACGCTCGGCAAGCAGGGCATGCAGTTCTTCCTCGCCAATACGCTCGGCAAGCTCCTGATAGCCCACACGGCGATCGTCCTCAAGTTCACCCGAGGGAAAGTCCATCTCATCGAGGGCGGCCTTGAGATACAGCCCCGTACCTCCGCAAAAAACCGGCAGGCGACCCGAACCAAGGAGACGTTCAACATGCGCGCGAGCGTCAGCCTGATAAAGCGCAGCAGAATATGCCACACCCGGCTCTACAATGTCGACGAGACGCAGCGGCGCCGCACACTCATCGGGCGTCATCTTTGCGGTACCGATGTCCATGCCGCGATAGATTTGCATCGCATCGCACGACAGCACTTCGGACGAAAGACGAGCGGCCAAACGGTCGGCAACATCACTCTTACCAACCGCCGTCGGACCGACGATCGCAACGGCGGAAAGACCTGCCCCGGAAGAAACCATTAGCGCGGCTCGCCCACAACGGAGCCGGACAAATACCAGGTCTTGGCAACGTCAACGTCAATATCAACGATCTTGCCAACAAGCTGATCGATGCTGTAACCCTCGGGGATAGGCGCATGCACGGTCTGATTCTTGGGACTCTTGCCCAGCAGGACCGCATCGTTCTTCTTGCTCGTGCCCTCAATGAGCGCCGGCACCACAGAATGAAGCTCACCCTGGTTATATTCATGTGCCGTGGTCTCGATAACCTTAACCAGGCGGTTGAAACGCTCGAGAATAACCTCATGCGGCGTAGGATCGTCAATCTCGGCGGCCGGGGTACCGGCGCGCTTGGAATAGATGAAGGTATAGGCCTGAGCATAGCGGACCGTCTCGGCAAGTGAGAGCGTCTGCTCAAAGTCTTCTTCAGTCTCGCCCGGAAAGCCAACGATAATGTCAGTCGAGAGCGCGATATCGGGCATGCGATTGCGGATGCGATCGACCAGGCCCAGATAGTCCTCGCGTGTATAACGGCGATTCATCTCTTTGAGGATCCGTGTCGAACCTGACTGGACGGCCAGGTGCAGCTGCGGCATAACGGCAGGCGTCTCGGCCATGGCGTCGATGGTCTCGGGCAACAGGTCCTTGGGATGCGAAGACGTAAAGAAGATGCGCTCCACACCCGTATCGCCCACGGCACGCAGCAGATCGGCAAAACGCGGCTTGCCAAACAGATCGCGACCATATGAGTTAACGTTTTGGCCCAGCAGCGTAATCTCACGCACGCCCTGGCGCACCAAACCGGTCACCT
>CABUTL010000313.1 GCA_902494375.1 uncultured Collinsella sp. | reverse complement strand
GGCATGATCGCCTTCTGGCTGTACTACTGGCTGCTGTCCAAGAAGATCAACCCCATGGTGCTGATCGTGGCCACCATGGTCGTGGGCATCATCGGCGCGTTCTTCGGCGTGCTGGCGTAGGTTCCTGCGTTCTATTCTGCCCCCAAGGGAAACGGCGACCCATTGCGGTCGCCGTTTTTTATTACCGAAAGCTAGCCGGAGGTGCTTCGTGATTCGATCTGACAATCCACCCGATAATGGCGTGAGCGGGGCGATGTATCTATTTGGCACGGCGTTCTTGTGGAGTTTTATCGGCATCCTCGTTCGCGCCAATTCGCAGTCAGCTCTTTTGATCGGTGCCGTTACGGCAATATTTATGGCGCTCTTTATCCTGCTCGTCGGTAGGCCCGTCCTCCGCGTCAGCCGTCTTATTGTCCTTGTGGCCGTCTGCAACTTTGTGACGGGCACCACGTTTAACTTTGCCAACCAGCTCACGACGGTCGGCAACGCGATCGTTCTGCAGTACACCTCGATGATTTTTGTTATCGTGTATCAATCGCTCGCAACTCGCACGTTGCCCTCGCCTGCGAAGATTGCCTCCGTGGTGGTTGCTTTTACGGGTATGGGACTTTTCTTTTTAGGCGATTTGAGTGCCGAGGGCATGCTCGGCAACCTGCTTGCCGTCATTTCGGGCGCCACCTTTGGGCTGTGTTTCTTTTTGAACTCTCGCCCCGATGCGTCGCCCATGGTGTCCTCGCTCATCTCCTGCGGTATCTCGATGCTGCCGATCGTCTATTTTGCCGGCGCCCTAGACTCCGTGAGACCATTTGAGTGGGGGCTTATGCTGGTGCACGGCCTTTTTTGCAGTGGCCTTGCGAGCGTGCTGTATGCCAAGGGGATCGCGCGCACCAACGCGTTTGCGGCCAACTTGGTTTGCATGAGCGAGGTCGTGCTCGCTCCCTGCTGGTCGGCGCTCTTCTTTGGCGAGGTCTTTCGCTGGAACGAGTTTTTGGGCGCGGCGATAATCGTTTTGGTGATTGTAGGCAACTTGGCATACGATGCCTTTGGCGATGGCTTTCTGGTGGCGCTTGTCCGCCATCGAAACAAAGAGCGCGCCTGATGGGATACGTCTGCCGTTTACGGTAAAAAACACCCCGCTGAGCGAGTGGTATTAAATAGTAAGAACCTGCATATCTATAATTGGTATCAAATCATTTGTGCCTGGCATAGGTGTTAACAGCACACCAGGTACGCTTCGGGCCGTGTGGTCGAGTTTCCGGATTGATATCAACAGCGCGCGCGACGGTGACCGGCTATGACTCGAGATTTCCTATTTTGGAGGAACCATGCTTACCCAAGCAATCCTCGTCGGCTTAGTCGGAGCGTTTGGAGGCCTCGACTACCAGCTCGGCACCCTCTACGCGTTCCGCCCCATCGTCCTGTGCCCGCTCGTGGGCCTGGTGCTGGGGGACCTGCAGACTGGTCTTGCCGTCGGCGCCAGCCTGGAGCTGCTGTTCATGGGTTCGGTTTCCATCGGCGCCTACGTGCCGCCTAACGAAACGATCGGCGGCGTGCTCGCCTGCGCGTTTGCCATTCAGCTCGGTCAGGGTACCGAGACGGCCATCGCGCTCGCCATGCCCATCGCTGTCCTTTCGCTGACGATCGGCAACATTACTAGTGCCTTGTTCACCGTGTTTGTCGATATGGCAGACAGGTTCGCCCTCAAGGGAAACCTTAAAGGCATTTACGCCGTTCATTGGGGCATGGGTCTTTGGGGCTGCCTTGAGTATTTCCTGCTGTGCGGCGGCGCCTTCTATCTGGGCTCCGATGCCATCCAGGGCCTGCTCGACTTCGTCCCGTCCTTCATCATTGATGGTTGCGGCGTTGCCGCCAACTTCCTGCCTGCCATGGGCTTCGCCATGCTCGGCCGCCTGGTGCTCACCAAGCAGCTCGTGCCCTTCTACTTCCTGGGCTTCCTGCTGTGCTCCTACGCCAACGT
>CABUTL010000312.1 GCA_902494375.1 uncultured Collinsella sp. | reverse complement strand
TACACATCAAAAAGGGCATGCGCGCCTTTGGTGTCGGCGAGGGCCTGTCCACCAAGGTCAACGTCAACCTGGGCATCTCGGGCGACAAGGCCGATGCCGCCGAGGAATGGAAGAAGGTCAAGATTGCCGAGGATTTTGGCGCCGACGCCATCATGGACCTCTCCAACTCGGGCAAGACGCGCCAGTTCCGCCAGCAGCTCATCGACGAGACGCCGCTTATGGTGGGCACCGTCCCCATGTACGACGCCATCGGCTACATGGAAAAGCCGCTGGTCAAGCTCACCAAGGACGACCTGCTCGAGGTCGTTCGCGCGCACGCCGAGGACGGCGTGGACTTCATGACCATCCACTGCGGCATCAACAAGTCGGTCATCAAGACCTTTAAGGAGACCGGCCGTCTCATGAACATCGTCAGCCGCGGCGGCTCGCTGCTGTTTGGCTGGATGGAGGTCACCGGCAACGAAAACCCGTTCTACGAGTACTTTGACGAGGTGCTCGAGATTTGCCACGAGTACGACGTGACGATTTCGCTCGGCGACTCCTGCCGCCCGGGCTGCCTCTACGACTCCAACGACGCCACCGAGACCGCCGAGATGATCGAGCTGGGCAAGCTGTGCAAGCGCGCCTGGGCCGCCGGCGTCCAGGTCATGGTCGAGGGCCCGGGCCACATGGCGCTCGACGAGATCGCCGCCAACATGAAACTGCAGAAGCGCCTGTGCCACAACGCCCCGTTCTATGTGCTCGGGCCACTGGTGACCGATATCGGCGTGGGCTACGACCACATCACCGCCGCCATCGGTGGCGCTATCTCCGCGAGCTCCGGCGCCGACTTCCTGTGCTACGTGACGCCGGCCGAGCACCTATGCCTGCCTAACGCCCAGGATGTGCTCGACGGCCTCATGGCCACCAAGATTGCCGCACACGCCGCCGACATCGCCAAGAAGGTGCCGCACGCCCGCGACATGGACGACAAGATGGGCCAGGCACGCCGCAAGCTCGACTGGGACGCCATGTGGAAGTGCGCGCTCGACCCGGTCACCGGCAAGAAGCGCTACGAGGAGTCCCCCGCCGCCACCGAAGGCACTTGCACCATGTGTGGCAAGATGTGCGCCGTCCGCACCGTCAACAAGGTGTTCGAAGGCACGACGATCGACCTCGGCATGGAAGACTAGCCTTATCGCCGCGATCGCCTATAGGCTCGCCGCAGCACCTGCCAATTGTTAACTTGTGAACATTTGCCTGCATTTGCGTAAAAATTGCATCTCGCGCCCGGGTTCGGCATATCGCCGGCCTGGGCATCTTTATAATGCGGGGTAAAAGACCCATTTGATTCCGACCGAACAAGGGAGCGAACATGGATCGTAGTAAGGTACCTGCCGTCCTGTCCATCGCGGGATCCGATTCCAGCGGTGGCGCCGGCATTCAGGCCGACATCAAGACCATCACGGCGCACCGCCTGTATGCCGAGACGGCCATCACCGCCATCACAGCGCAAAACACACTGGGCGTTACCGCCGTACAGGATATCTCGCCAGATATCGTAGCCGCGCAAATTGACGCCGTTTTTGACGATATCCGCCCGAGCGCCGTCAAGATCGGCATGGTTTCGTCCACCGAGATTATCGAAGTTATCGCCGACCGCCTGAGCGCCTGGGACGCACAAAATATCGTCGTCGACCCCGTCATGGTCGCCACCTCGGGCGCTCGTCTGATCGCAAAGGACGCCGCCGAAGCGCTTACACGCCGCCTGTTCCCGCTAGCGACGGTTATCACGCCCAATATTCCCGAGGCCATGGCCCTGCTCGACTACGAGGTCGATTCCGAGCGCACACAGCAAAATGCCGCCATGCTCCTCACCCGCCGCTTTGGATGCGCGTCCCTCGTTAAGGGCGGGCATTTTGTCAACGAGGCCAACGATGTACTGGCCGAACCCGCGCCACTCGATGACGAGGGCAACCATCTGGGAGATCCACTCACCACGT
>CABUTL010000311.1 GCA_902494375.1 uncultured Collinsella sp. | reverse complement strand
GCCCGCGATCTGGGCGAGGCGCTGCGCCGTGTTGCCGAGGGCGCCACGATGATTCGCACCAAGGGTGAGCCGGGTACGGGCGACGTCGTTCAGGCCGTGCGTCACATGCGCAAAATCCAAAAGCAGATCCGCGACGTTGTTGCCCTGCGCGACGACGAGCTCTTTGAGGCAGCCAAGCAACTGCAGGTTCCGGTCGAGCTGGTGCGCGAGGTCCATGCCACGGGTAAGCTTCCCGTCGTGAACTTTGCCGCCGGCGGCGTAGCGACCCCCGCCGACGCCGCGCTGATGATGCAGCTGGGCGCCGAAGGCGTCTTTGTCGGCTCGGGCATCTTTAAGAGCGGCGACCCCGCCAAGCGCGCAGCCGCCATCGTCAAGGCCGTGGCAAACTTCACCGATGCCAAACTCATTGCCGAGCTTTCGGAGGACCTGGGCGAGGCCATGGTGGGCATCAACGCCGACGAGATCGAGATTATCATGGAAGAGCGCGGGCGCTAGTCCAGCAGAAAGGATCGCACATGAGCGATTATGCAGACCAAACGGTCGCCGTGCTGGCGGTCCAAGGCGCTTTTGCCGAGCACGAGACAAGACTAGCCGAGCTTGGCGCACGCTGTATTGAGCTGAGGCAGGCGCCTGATTTAAAGCAGGACTTTGACCGTCTGGTACTTCCCGGCGGCGAGTCTACCGTTCAAGGGAAGCTGCTTGATGAGTTGGGCATGCTCGAGGAGCTTCGTGCCCGCATCTCTGAAGGCGTGCCCGTCCTGGGCACCTGTGCCGGCCTAATTCTGCTGGCTCACGACCTTGCCGCCCATGACGATAAGGGCACGCCGCGTTTGGCAACCATGGATGTACTTGTCGAGCGCAATGCCTACGGCAGGCAGCTCGGCAGCTTTCGAACCAAGGGGCAGCTAGCCGGCATCGACGGTGAAGTGCCACTGACGTTTATCCGCGCGCCCCGCATCGTCGAGGTCCACGGCGACGCCAAGGCCTTAGCGAAAGTCGACGGCCGCATCGTCGCCGCCCGTCAGGGCAGCCAGCTCGGCGTAACCTTCCACCCCGAACTCGACGAAGACACCCGCCTCCACGAACTGTTCCTACAAATGTAGGCATCAAAATCAACAAACGAAATGAGAGTGGATAATCTCCCACTTTAAGCTTGGATGCAGGCTCAAACCGGGAGATTATCCACTCTCATGCTATGTAGTCGTTGGGGACGTTCTTAAACGACTAGTCAAACAAGAACGTCCCCAACGACTATCTTTTAGCAGGTCTGGATCAAGGCAATGCCGATGTTTTGGCACCGGCAGCGAGCGCCCACCAGAGCGAACAAATTGGCACGAAAAGAGGACGGCATAGACCTTCTGGTCATGCCGTCCTCTTTGAATGACAAGTTGTCGCTCTGGTGGGCGCGCAGCGTCAACTAGTTACGCGGTTTGGTAAAACCGCGTAACCCAATTAGAAGCGGTTGCCGCGGAAGCCGCCGCCGTTGCGGCCGCCACCGCGACCGCCGCGGTCGTTACCACGGTTGCCGCCGAAGCCGCCACGGTTGCCACCGCGATCGCCATAGCCACCACGGTTGCCGCCAAAGCCGCCGCGACCGCCACGGTCGCCGCCACGGTCACCAAAACCGCCACGGCCGCCACGATCGCCACCGCGACCGCCACGGTCGCCGCCACGGCCACCACGATCGCCAAAGCCGCCGCGACCGCCACGGTCGCCGCCACGGCCACCACGGTCGTCACGGCCGCCGCGAGGACCGCGATCCTCGTCCAGGCCCATGGCGACGAGCGGAGCGATAACCTTATCGAGGGCGGCCATCAGCTCGGTGGCCTCCTCGTAAGAAAGCTCGGGCAGGAGCTTCTCCTTCTTGTTGGCAAGCTCGACCAGGCCCTCAGCGGCATCCTCGGCGGCGAAGACGACGATCTTGCGCATATCGCCCTCGGCGTCGTCGATGCGGCCGACCAGATCGGCAGCCTCGGCCTCGGCCATCAGGCCATC
>CABUTL010000310.1 GCA_902494375.1 uncultured Collinsella sp. | reverse complement strand
GGTATCGAGTTCCTCAAGAGTGCCGAGCGCCAGGACGCCCGCCGTCAGATGGTTCGCGCCATCGATTCGCTCATCGCCGCCGACGAGGCCGACGTGCTCGGCCGCGCCAAGTCGCTCATCGTCGCCGTTAAGGCGCCGCTCGCCGAGGTCAAGTCCACGCAGGAAAAGGTGCTCGAGCAAAACGCCGACTACCTGTCGCGTGGAGCATTGAAGCAGCTTGAGGACCGCAACAAGCGCGAACTCAACGCGCGCGAGCGTTCGGGTATCATGGAAGCGCTGGCGAGCGCGCGGACGCTCATGCGCGACGTGCTGCTGACGCTTCAGGACGAGGCGGCCGACGTGGTGAACGAAGACGTGCGCGACACGATCGGTCGGCTTGCCGCCGCGACCAATGTTGCGGGTGCCACCCGGGCGCTTGAGGCAGTCGCGACCGCCGAGCGCAACATCGCCAGAAACGTTACTCCCCAGCTGGCCATCGAGGTCATGCTGTTCGATATCAGGAAGGCACTGAAATGCCGTTAGTCGTACCCGTTAAGTTTACCTACGCCTCGCGCGACCTGTGGTTCGATCCGCAGGATCTGGATATCCTCGAGGCCGATTATGCCATTTGCTCCACTGAGCGCGGAACCGAGATCGGCCTGGTCACGGCCGATCCCTTTGAGGTGCCGCAAGACGAGATCGGTCAGCCGCTTAAGCCCGTGCTGCGCGTGGCGAGCGACATCGACCTGCAGCTTGCCGACGACCTGGCCATCCAAGGCGACGAGGCCATGGTCGACTTCCGCCGCCTGGTCAAGGAGCTCGACCTCGAGATGAAGCCGGTGGGCGTCGAGTACCTGTTTGGCGGCGAGAAGGCCGTGTTCTACTTTGCGGCAGAGGAGCGCGTCGATTTTCGCCAGCTCGTCAAGGATCTGTCCTCGACGCTGCACATTCGCGTCGACATGCGCCAGATCGGCGTGCGCGACGAGACCCGCCTGGTGGGCGGCTATGCCCAGTGCGGACAGGAACTCTGCTGTACGCGCTTTGGCGGACAGTTTGAGCCCGTCTCGATTCGCATGGCAAAAGAGCAGGACCTACCGCTCAACTCGTCCAAAATCAGCGGCGTTTGCGGCCGTCTGATGTGCTGCCTGCGTTATGAGTTCGAGGCGTACAAGGACTTTAAGAGCCGTGCGCCAAAAAAGAAGACGCTCATCGATACGCCGCTTGGCAAGGCGCGTATTCAGGAATATGACACGCCGCGTGAGCAGCTGGTGCTGCGCCTGGAGAACGGCAAAGTCTTTAAGGTTAACCTAGCCGATATGACGTGCTCGGAGGGCTGCAAGAAGAAGGCTGCCGAGCAGGGCTGCAATTGCCGCCCCGATTGTGTGACGCGCGATGTGCTCGAGCGCATCGAGTCGCCCGAGATGCGTCTGGCGCTCATGGAGCTCGATCGCGAAAACGGCGTCGATGTGGGCGATGGCCTGTCGAGTGCCGACCGTCTGGCCGGCACGTCGATGCCCAAGCGCCGTCGTCGCGATGCCGAATCCGATGCTCGCTCCGGTCAGGGCCAGGGCGAGGGCCGTGGCCGTGGAAAGGGTCGTGGCAATGCCGCAGCGCCCGAGGCCGAGGAGGCCGCCGGTGGCCGTCGCCGCCGCAAGCGCGCGGGCTCGGGCGATGCTACCGAGGCCGCGGCCGCGGGCAAGAACGCCTCTCGCGAGCGCGAGGTTCAGCAGCCCCAGCAGCAGAATCGCGGCGGTGGCATGAACCCCACACGTCGTCGCCGCCGTCATTTGTCGAGCGAGGAGCGCGAGGACGCCTTCCGCGCCGCAGCTGCTCGCGAGGCTGGTGTCGCTTCCAAGGGCACCTCGGCCTCCGACGCGCCTGCCGACAAGGGCGGCAAGTCACGTGGCGAGGAGGAGCGCGCGCCGCGCCCGCGCCGTCGCCATTCCTCGGGCGCGCAGCAGAAGCCCTCAGTGCCCTCCGTGGCCGATCAGGTCTCGGATGGCGAGGTCAAGGTCACGCGCCGTCGTCCCGGAGATGGCGGGGGAGCGGCTGCCAAGGCTT
>CABUTL010000309.1 GCA_902494375.1 uncultured Collinsella sp. | reverse complement strand
GACCTGATCGTGGAGGGCTTCGAGCACGGCCCGCAGGTCAAGAACATTCCCATCGCGGTGTAGGTGGCGGGCATGACGTGTAAGCTTTCTGCCATCGTCGCCGTGTGTGAAGACTGGGGCATTGGCTGCGAGGGCGATATGGTCGTGTCCAATCGTGCCGACATGCGCCATTTTGTGGCGTGCACCAAAGGCTGCCCGGTCATCATGGGGCGCAAGACGCTGCTGAGTTTCCCCGGCGGGCGTCCGCTCAAGAACCGCCGCAATATCGTGCTCACCCGCGACGAGGGCTTTGCTGCCGAGGGCGTCGACGTGGTGCATAGCATCGACGAGGCGCTCGCTGCGGTTGCCGATGAGTCCGTTGCCTGGGTGATCGGTGGCGGCGAGGTGTATCGGCAGTTTCTGCCGTATTGCGCCGAGGCCGAGGTCACGCATAACCACTGCGTGCATGTCGTGGATACGTACTTTCCCGATTTGGAAGCCGATCCTGCGTGGGAGATTGCGCAGCGTAGCGGGGTCGCGACGATTGCCGCCGGTGAGGGTGACGAGGGCGTCGATTATGAGTTCGTGACGTATCGTCGCGTTGAGGCGTAAATCGTCTGGCGTGAACGGTATCATCGGGTTATTTGAATGCATGGGGCGGCGCTTAGCGTCGCCTCGTTTGGTATAGATCTGCTGTAAAGAAAGGTGCGGGCAGGCTGCTATGACTGATGCCGTTGAGGTGCTGCGAATCGATTCGCTCGAGGACGAGCGGCTCGATGCCTACGTGCGACTGACCGAGCGTGAGCTTCGCTGCGTGCTGGAGCCGCAGAAGGGCATTTTTATCGCCGAGAGTGCCAAGGTCATCGAGCGTGCAGTGCGCGCCGGATACGAGCCGGTGAGCTTTCTTTTGGGCGAACGCTGGCTCGACCAGATGATGCCGCTGTTTGAGCGCCTGGCGGTACGCGAAGGTGCGGGCCCGGTTCCCGTGTTCGTGGCCTCGATGGAGCTTATGGAGCAGCTGACGGGCTTTAACGTGACTCGTGGTGCGCTCGCGGCGTTCCGTCGCCCGCGTCAGATTCCGGTAGCCGAGTTCTTGGGTGGCGTCGTCGAGGCGGCGGGGGAGCGCCCGGTGCGCGTGTGCGTGCTCGAGGGCATTGTCGACCACACCAACGTCGGCGCGATTTTCCGCTCGGCGGCTGCGCTGAACGTCGATGGCATTTTGGTGAGTCCTACGTGCTGTGACCCGCTGTATCGTCGCTCGGCCCGCGTGAGCATGGGCACCGTGTTTCAGGTGCCGTGGACGCGTATTGGCAGTGAGGCGCACGTATGGCCGCATGATGGGCTGGCGGCGCTGCACGATGCCGGCTTTTCGTGTTCCGCCATGGCGTTGACGGATGATTCGGTGTCGTTGGACGATCCCGTGCTGCAGGAGATTGATCGCCTGGCGATCTTTATGGGTACCGAGGGTGCCGGCCTGGGAGCCAAGACCATTGAGGGCTGTGACCGCGCCGTGCGCATTCCGATGGCGCACGGGGTCGATTCGCTCAACGTGGCCGCGGCGAGCGCCGTCGCCTTTTGGCAGCTGTGCCCGCACGTGAGCAATGAGTATCACTACCAGCCGGGTTTGTATCACTAGGCAGATATTTCGCACCGCGCTCTAATTCGGGGTGTTTCGGTCGCCGCCAGTCGGTGCTAAGCTGGTTTTGGCTTTGGTTTTAAATTGCTGTTTTGTTGTTTGACGTATGCGTGTGGGGAGGGCGTGTGGCTAAGAAATCTACGGCTATCGATGTAACGCAGGGTGTCATTTGGCAACAGCTGCTGTCGCTGTGCGTTCCCATCTTTTTTAGTTCGTTTTTTCAGCAGGCCTACACGCTTATCGGCACCTATATCGTCGGTCAGTTTGGCGGCAAGCTTGCGCTGGGCGGCATTCAGGCCACGATGGTGCTCACCGAGCTCTGCATTGGCTTTTGCGTTGGCGTCGGCGCCGGCTGCGCGGTCATTACCGGTCAGTATTTTGGCCAGCACGATGATGAGCGACTGAGTCGTTCGGTCCATACGGCCAT
>CABUTL010000308.1 GCA_902494375.1 uncultured Collinsella sp. | reverse complement strand
GGATGTTTGAGCAGATGCCCGAGCTCAAGCCGTTTAAGCCCGCCATGGACCTGCTGATGGAAGACACCAGCTGGGACAAGATCTACGACTCGCAGCGCCTGGCCTGCAACGAAGTGCCACTCCAGGCCGCCGTGTACTTCGATGACATGTACGTGGATTCGGGTCTGCAGCTCGACACGCTCAGTCGCGTGGGCAACTCGCATGCCTGGGTGACGAACGAGTTTGAACACGATGGCCTGCACGGCAGCGTGGTGTTCAAGCACCTCTTCGACGAAGCCCTCAACCGCGGAGACCTGCGCCGGATCTTCTAGCTAAGGAGTGTCCCAAAGTGCCGGCACATAAGGAACGTCCCCAAGTGCCGGCACGAGAAAGACAGCGCTGCGGGAAACGATCCGCAGCGCTGTCTTTCTTTATGCAAATACGATCAAGTTATCCCTGTGTATCGCCGGCTTCTCGGCCAGGTTAGCGAGCAGGCGGTTGCTGGCGATCTGGTCCTGGCGGCGGCCGGCTGCAAGCTCCAGCACGTCCGAATCGGCCTCGGCGATACCGCGGGCGACGACCATACCGCTCGGATCGCACACATCGAGCACATCGCCCTCGGCAAACTGGCCATCGACCTCGCGAATACCCACCGCAAGCAGGGAAGAGCCACGGCTGACCAGCGCCTTCGCAGCACCGTCATCAACCGTCACCGAGCCGTGGGCCTTGTCGCCCAGCGCGATCCACAGTTTGCGGGGTGCGATGTCCAGACGCTCCGCCGGCGGATCGAACAGGGTTCCCACGCTCTCGCCGCGGGCGAGACGCACGAGGGCATCGGGCTCCTCGCCCGAGCAAATCACGCTCTGAATGCCCGCCGTCATCAGGATGCGGCTCGCGCGAATCTTGGTAATCATGCCGCCCGTGCCCACCGATGTGGAAGAATCGCCCGCCGAGGCAATAATCTTGGCATCGATCTTATGCACGACAGGAACAAACTCGGCCGTGGGGTCCTCATGCGGATTGGCAGTATAGAGACCATCGATGTCCGAGAGCGTCACGCACAGGTCGGCGGAAACCAGGCAGCTCACGAGCGCCGCCAGCGTGTCGTTGTCGCCAAACTTGATCTCGTCGACGGTAACGGTGTCGTTCTCGTTGACGACCGGTACCACGCCCAGCTCCACCAGACGCAGCAGGGCGTCGCGCGCGTGCAGGTAGGACGTGCGACGCGCCGTGTCGTGACGCGTGAGCAGCACGAGCGAGGTGAGCAGGTCGCGCGCATGGAACTCCTCGTCGTAGGCCGACGAGATGATGCACTGACCAGCCGAGGCGCAGGCCTGCAGGCTCGGCAGGTCGCCGACCGGCTTGCGGTCGAAGCCCAACACGGGATAGCCACAGGCAATAGCGCCCGAGCTCACCACGACCAGACGCCAGCCGAGCTTGCGCAGCGCTGCGGCCTGATCGGCAAGTCCGCCGATAAAGGCGCGGTTGACCTTGCCATCGGCGCCCACCACCGTGGACGAACCGATCTTTACCACCATCGTTTTATAAGAAGTCGTCATACGTCAAACCAATCGAATGTTCAGCGAACGGCCGAGCTGGCGGCCAAGGGAGCGTGACTCGCCCCTACCGCCCAAGGAATCATTTTGCCCAGGGGAAAGCCGAGGCCGCGGCCATGTTCTTGCGCACGAGCTCGTCGCGCACCTGAGCCAGGCCCTGCTCCATGCCCACCACATAGGTCTGCGGGTACAGGAAGCGCTTGAAAGCTGCGTCCAGATGATCGAGCGCCCAAACACAGCGCTCGCGCGCGTCCTGGATGCTCTCACGCGGAGCCACTGCGCTGCCATCGCGCACGATCGGCACCAGCAGCTCGCGATACTCAAGCTCCGACACGTCGGTCACCAGGGCGGCATCATTCACGGCCACGAGGGTATTGCCGCGCGCGGCGCCCTCCCCCACCAGATGGTCCTCGTCGTAGATCATGTCGCAGACCGGGCCGCCAAAGCCGTCGTAATAACGGCGCACGCGCTGCACGCCCGGGATTGTGCGCTTGTAGGGCTGCTCGGAGAGCTT
>CABUTL010000307.1 GCA_902494375.1 uncultured Collinsella sp. | reverse complement strand
GGGCTCGCCGTACGGGTTATTATGGAATGCAGTATGCCGTGCGACCGCATGGCCGCCGCGGCAACAAGACTCAGTATACCCGGGGGAGCACCCATGGAATCGTTGTACCGAAAGTATCGCCCGCTCACCTTTGACTCCGTGGTGGGCCAGCAGCATATCGTCTCGACGCTCGAGCACGCCATCACCGAGGGGCGCCTGTCCCACGCCTACCTGTTCTGCGGACCGCGCGGCACGGGCAAGACCACCATGGCGCGCATTCTGGCCAAGGCGCTGCTGTGCCGCAATGCCGAGGCGGCGCGCGCCGAGGGTGCAAGCGGCTGCATGCCCGACGGTACTTGCGAGGAGTGCGAGCTCATTGCCGAGGGTAACCACCCCGATGTCTACGAGCTCGATGCCGCCTCCCGCACGGGCGTGGACAATGTGCGCGAGGAAATCATCAACTCCGTCAACTTTGCCCCGGTGCGCGGCAAGTACAAGATCTATATCATCGACGAGGTCCACATGCTCACGACGGCGGCGTTCAACGCGCTGCTCAAGACGCTCGAGGAGCCGCCGGCACACGTGATCTTTGTGCTGTGCACCACCGACCCGCAAAAGATTCTGGAGACCATCCTCTCGCGCTGCCAGCGTTTCGATTTCCATCGCATCGGCAACGAGGATATCGAGCGTCGCCTGGCATACGTGTGCGAGCAGGAGGGCTTCGATTACGACGATGAGGCGCTGGCTATCGTGGCGCGCCATGCCAAGGGCGGTATGCGCGACGCGCTGTCCACGCTGGAGCAGCTGAGCGTCTTTGGCAACGGTTCTGTGCATGCGGACGACGCCCGCTCGCTTTTAGGCGAGGTTTCGGACCAGATTCTGGGCGAGTTTTCCCGCGCCATTGCCGATCGCGATGTTGCCGAGCTCTATGGACTGATCCGTGCGCAGGTCGAGGAAGGAAACGACCTGCTGGAGCTGACGCGCGACCTGGTGGCGCATGTGCGTGACGTGTACGTTGCCTGCGTTGCCGGTGCCCGTGCCGAGCTGTTTGAGGGCGGCTCCGAGCAGGCCGAGGCGCTTGCTGCCGAGGCCGCTGCCTTTGGCGAGCATCCTGCCGACCGCCTGGCCCGTGTGCTGACGGTGCTCGACGATGCCGCACTGGAGATGAGGGGCGCGAGCGACGTGCGCCTGGTGCTCGAGATCGCCTGCACGCGCCTGGCACGTCCCGAGGCCGATTTAACGATTGAGGCATTGGCCGAGCGCGTGGCCCGCTTGGAGGCCATGGTTGCCAACGGCGCCGTGCCGGCGAGCGTGGCTGCTGCTCAGGCCGCCGCGCCTGCAGCATCCGTACCCGCTGCTGCCCAACAGCCGACGCTAATTTCGGGCGCTCGTGCTGCCGCTCCGGCGGCATCCGCTGCCCCCGCTGCTACGTCCGCGCGCCAGGGCGGTATGCCTTGGGACCGTGGTGCTGCTGTTCCGGCTGCCCAGCCTGCGTCCCGTTCTGCGTCCGTGTCAGCTTCCAAGCCTGCAGCGCCTGCACCTCAGCCTGCGCCGACTCCGACGCCTCAGCCCGTTGCGGCTCCCGCGCCTGCCACCGCTCCGGCACCTAAGCCCCAGTCCAACAATGCCGCCCAGGTTGCCGCCGCCGGTACTGCCGAGACGCCCGCGGTCGAGGATGCCGGAGAGCTGCAGCGCAAATGGGCCGAGGTTGTCGAGCGTGTCAAGGCGCGTCAGGCTTCCTACGCGGGGCTTTTGCTCAATGCCCGCGCCACGGCTGACGACGGCTCCAGGCTCACGGTCTCGTTCCCCGCGGGCTCGACCTTTGCCATCAAGATGCTTGGACGCGCCGACACGCAGTCGGTGGTCCTGCCGACAGTCAGTGCGGTCTTCGGTCGTCGTACCGTCGACTATGTCCTGGATGGGGGTGGCACGCCGGCTCCTCAACATGAGGAGCATTCTCCATCTGCACGGGCTGCGGTATCTGCGGACCCGCAACCCGTGTCCTCGGCGGCCCCTGCATCCTCGAGCGCCAGCGCGACGCAGCCAAAAGCAGCACCGATAGCGGCGCCGACCCCGTCGGCGCCTAAGCCCGTCATGGCCAAACCGGCTGCTCCG
>CABUTL010000306.1 GCA_902494375.1 uncultured Collinsella sp. | reverse complement strand
TTGTGCCCGATCCAGCTCTAGGATTTCTACGTATCTGAACTAACTGTCCACCCCGGTCCGGCCGCTGCCGATTCGGTGCGGTTTGAGACCGCTATTCGGCCCCGTTGCGGCCGGTGGTACTCTAGTATCCGTTTGAAATCGAGCGAAGGAGTGCCGCTATGGAGCAATCGAGCCTGTTTGGTGACGGCGTGGACATCGATACCGAAACGCCCGCGAGCGCGGATGCCGCCGCGCCGACCGACGCCCGTGCCCAGGCGGCAGCGCGTGCGGCCGAGCTGCGCCACGAGCTCGATTACCACGCCTATCGCTACTACATGCTCGATGCACCTGAGATCACGGACGCCGCCTTTGACAAAATGCTCGTTGAGCTGCAGGAAATCGAGGCGGCCTATCCCGATTTGGTGACGCCCGACAGCTATACCCAGCGCGTGGGCGGCTACGTGAGCGAGCAGTTTACGCCGGTCACGCACATGGCGCGCATGTATTCCATGGACGATGCCATGGACCTGGACGAGCTCGACGCGTGGCTCCAACGCACCGAGGATGCGCTCGGTGCCGGTAGCGTCACCTATACCTGCGAGCTCAAGATCGACGGCCTGGGCGTGGCCCTTACCTACCAAAACGGCACCTTCGTACGTGCGGCCACACGCGGCGATGGCACCACGGGCGAGGACGTGTCGCTCAACGTGCGCACCATCAAGGACGTGCCCATGCACCTGTCCGAGCCGGCGCTCGCCCACATGGGCGCCGACCGCGAGCGTACCATTGAGGTGCGCGGCGAGGTCTATATGCCCAAGGGCAGCTTTGTTCGTCTGAACGACGAGGCCGATGCCGAGGGCCGCGACCCCTTCGCCAACCCGCGCAACGCCGCCGCCGGCAGCCTACGTCAGAAGGACCCCAAGATCACGGCACGCCGCGATCTTGCCACCTTTATCTATGCCATCGCCGATACCGATCCGCTGCACGTCCACAGCCAGCGCGAGTTCCTCGACTGGCTGCGCAACGCTGGCTTTAGCGTCAACCCTAACGTTGCCCGTTGCGCCACGCCCGCCGAGGTCCACGAGTTCTGTGCCCAGGCGCTTGAGCACCGCGGTGACCTGGACTACGACATCGACGGCGTGGTCGTAAAGGTCGATAGCTTTCAGCAGCAGCTCGACCTGGGCTTTACTGCCCGCGCGCCGCGCTGGGCCATTGCCTTTAAGTTTCCGCCCGAGGAAAAGCAGACCATCCTGCGCGAAATCCGCATCCAGGTGGGCCGCACCGGTGTGCTCACGCCGGTTGCCGAGTTCGACCCGGTGACGGTCGCCGGCTCCACCATCGCGCGCGCCACGCTGCACAACATTGACGAGATCCGTCGCAAAAACGTGCGCGAGGGCGACACCATCATCGTGCACAAGGCAGGCGACGTAATCCCCGAGGTCGTGGGCCCGGTGCTCGACAAGCGCCCGGCCGACAGCGTTGACTGGCAGATGCCCGAGGTCTGCCCCGTGTGCGGCAGCCCCGTGGTCCACGAGGACGGCGAGGTTGCCTACCGCTGCGTCTCCATCGATTGCCCCGCGCAGCTTAAGGAGCGTCTGCTCCACTGGGTGAGCCGCGGCTGCATGGACGTCGACGGCCTGGGCGACGAGATCGTCGACAAGATGATCGCTGCCGGCCTGATCCACGATGTCGCAGACTTCTACCAGCTTACGGTCGACGATATCGCCGGCTTGGACACGGGGCGCGTGTACGCTAGCTCCAACAGCAAAAAGGGCGTCAAGAAGGGCGACCCCATTCCGGTAGGCCTCAAGACGGCCGAGAAAATCATCGCCGAGCTCAACAAGTCCAAGAGCCAGCCGCTCGGTCGCGTGCTGTTTGCCCTGGGTATCCGCCACGTGGGCAAGAGCGTGGGCGAGGTTATCGCCGAGCGATTCCTGTCGATTGACAAGCTTACTTTGGCGAGCGAAGAGGACATCGCCGAGTGCGAGGGCATCGGTCCCAAGATTGCGGCGAGCGTCAAGCAGTTCCTGGCCGTGCCCGAGAACCTTGCCGTGCTGGAGCGCCTGCGCCAGGCGGGCCTGTCGCTCGAGGTCGATTTGGGCGCCGCGCACGCGCAA
>CABUTL010000305.1 GCA_902494375.1 uncultured Collinsella sp. | reverse complement strand
TTCTCGAACTGCTCCTTGTCGAGCACGTGGTCGCGCTTGGCGGCGACATCGGTCACCGTCACGCGGTCGGTGCAGGAGTAGCACGGGTCGAGCGAGCCGACGATCAGCGCCGCGTCGCCCACGGTGTTGCCGCGGAACATGTAGCGCAGGACCGGCCAGTTGCTGTACGTGGCGGCCTTGGCGCGCCAGCGGTAGCACTTCTGGTTATTGCCGAGCATGGCCCAGTGCACGTCCTCGCCGCGCGGCGCCTCGGTGGCGCCGATGGCGTACTTGTGCGGGGTGTACTCCCAATCCGAGGTGAGGATGGGGCCCGATGGGCAGTTCTCGAGCATGGTCTCGATCATGTCGATCGAATCGTAGACCTCCTGAATGCGAACGGCGGTACGGCCGAAGGCATCGCAGGTGTCGGCCGTGGCAGCATGCATCTTCTGGACATCCGGATCGGCGTAGCCGTCGAAGGGATGGTCAAAGCGCACGTCGCGGGCATAGCCCGAGCCACGCATGAGCGGGCCGACCGGCGAGAAGTCGCGAGCGATCTTGCGGTCCAGAATGCCGATGCCACTCGTACGCTCAATAAAGTTGGGCGTGGAGAGCAGCATGTCGACGAGTTCCTGAACCTCGGAGCGCAGCTGGTGGATGGTCGTGAGCGTGGAGAGCTTCTGCTCGGCCAAAATGTCGCGACGCACGCCGCCGATCACGTTGAGGCCGTAGGTCTTGCGGTGACCGGAGAGCTTCTCGGCCAGGTCCATGGACTTCTCGCGGACGCGGAAGAACTGCTGGAAGCCGGAGTCGAAGCCCGTGTAGTGCGACGCCAGGCCAATGTTGAGCAGATGCGAGTGCAGACGCTCGACCTCGAGCATGATGGCACGGATGTACTGGGCGCGCGGCGGGACATGAATGCCCTGGGCGCGCTCGACGGCCTCGGCATAGGCCACCGAGTGGGCGCAGCCGCAGATGCCGCAGATGCGGTCGGCGAGGAACGTCACGGCGTCATAGTTCAGGCGCGTCTCGGCGACCTTCTCCATGCCGCGGTGCACGTAGAACAGACGGTAGTCGGCATCGACGATCGTCTCGCCCTCAACGAACAGGCGGAAGTGGCCGGGCTCGTCGGAGGTGATGTGCAACGGTCCCATGGGGACGAGCGTGGTCTCCTTGCCCTTGGTGTCGGCCAAGAATTCGTAGTTTTCCATGTCGCTCGCGGGGGCGGGGCGGAAACGGTAATCCATCGAATCCTTGCGCAACGGGTACAGCCCGCTGGGCCAATCGTCGGGAAGCACCAGGCGACGGCGGTCGGGCAGACCCTCGGGAATCAGGCCGAACATATCGCGCAGCTCGCGCTCGCCCCACACGCAGGCGGGGACGAACGGCGTCACGGACGGGAACGTCATCTTGGCGGGGTCGACCTCGGCACGCACGGTAACCCAGCCGGGGTCCTCCCCCTCCATGGAGATGACGTAGTACACGGCGTAACGGCCGCACAGGGAGCGCTCGTCGTTGCCGACAATCACGGGAATCCAGCCGTAGCGCTCGTAGTACAGGTAGTGGACGGCCTCGGGCAGACGGTCCAGCTTGACGGTGATCGTCAGCTGGTCCTCGCACTGCCACTCAACCTTCTCGATAGCGCCCGGCACTGCGGCGCGCAGGGCCTCGACGTGGCTTTCGCAACGACGAGCGTAGTCCTTCTTTTCAGGTTCTGCCATGGTGCTAATTCACCTCGCTTGTCTTGGTCTGGGAACTGAACACCATGCGGTAGAGAGGAGCCTCGTGGAGCTCTTCGACGCTCTGGTTCAAAACGACGGACGTTGCATCCTCGACGCCGCTCGTGATGGCGACCGGGGTGGCGATACCGAACCACATGACCACGATCGCAAGGGCGATCTCGGGGATGATCATGAGGGCGGGCACCTCGTGGCGCTTCATGCCCTCGGGCGCCTTGCCGAAGATGGACTTGAGCGCGATGCCGGTAAGGGCAAAGTACACGCCGGTGAGGCCAATGGCCACGAGCACGACCACCCAGATGGGACCGGACTGGACGCCGGCCACGAAGGTGAGGAACTCGGAGATGAACAGGGCGAACGGCGGGAAGGCGGCGAGCGC
>CABUTL010000304.1 GCA_902494375.1 uncultured Collinsella sp. | reverse complement strand
GACTGCGCAGGCTGTGGCGCCGGAGTCGCAGGAGCCATGGGATCGGGAATACCGGCCATGACAGGCTGCGGCGCGACAGCGTCCACCTGGGGCTGATCCACGCGAGCGGTCACCTTCTGCACGGGTTCAAAACCCGCGGCCTCGGAAAGCTCGACATCATTGATGGGATTGTTGGCAAAGGGATCTGATGCCGGCTGTGCCTGATCTGCCGGCTGTGCGGGGATCGGGCTAAACAGCTGATCCTCTGAATCCGGGGTGGCGAAACGAGTGCCCGCGGCGCCTGGCTGCGTCTTGGGGGCGTCATCGCCCGCACCGGAGGTACGGAAGTGGTTACCCACTGGTGCTCCTTATCGTCGTGCGTTTAAACTACATGAGCGCTTTGTATTTTAGCAGCATTAGCTTTGCTGCACATAAGAAGCATGGCGGGGTTTTGGTCTCACCGGCCGCGCACAGGGTTACCTCCCAAATCGTCCTCGGACATGTCGGAGTCCCCGCTGCGCGCTTCGCGCGGCAGGGGCTCCTCCGTCCTGCGGAAAGATTTGGAGAGTAACCCTGTGCCCGGTCTGCGGCTACTAAGGAGTCGCCGCGTTTCTATTAGGTGCAGCAAATGCATGCTTGGGAGGGTCTGAATTGCACTTTGTTGGGATGGGCCCGTTTCCCGGAGGAAGCTCTTGCTTGACGCGTTTTTGATTTGATTGTTGCGCAACTCGGATTTGGATTGTCGATTTACAGTGGCCTCGATAGGAACGCCTATGGTTGTGGGGGCCAGTATGAATTGTCCTTATTGTGGAGCTGAGTTGCGCGATGGCGTGAGGTACTGCACAGCGTGCGGGGCTGCCGTCAATGGCATCTCTGCTGATTCTGGGCTTCGGGTAAAGCCTCGGAACCACGTTGCGGTCATCCTTGTCTGCATGCTGGTAATTGGCATTGTCGGCGGTAGCTGTATGGGCCTTCATCTGCGGCAGGTGTTGTCGCACTTCGTATCCGCCCATTCGGAGCACGCCATTGTGCTGGATGTCACGGCTGCGAGCTGGGACACCGATAACGGGGCATCGCGCGTTCCGATACACATTACGGGCAAGACCATCGACGGAATAACGGTCGACAGGATTGAGTTCGTCGCCTCTGACGGCTCTGGCATCAATCTCATACAAGGTGTCTACACGCTCGAGGCAGCAGGTTCCCCTATCGCTGCGGATGGCACGATCTATCAAATTCCATGCACGAGTGCCACACTCGTCCTCGATGATGCCTTTGCCATGGGTGAAACGATCGATCTGGCCGAGCTTGCAGAACAGGATTCAATTCTCACCTTCTGCCCCATTGATGCCGCCGATGTGACCAATGACGAAATCTATGATGCCGCCTTGCTCGCCATGACATACCGAGGCAGCGATGCCCCCGATGTCGCTGCACTGTGCCAAGCCGCAATCAATCGTCGCGACGGAGCCAGCACAAGCGGGAACGCCTTCGAAAGTTGCGGTGAAATGCGGATTAATTGAGCCTTTAGGCTGGCAAAACAGTCCTTATTTCACCGCAACTGAAACAGGGGCGCCCTCCAAGAGAGCACCCCTGGCGGGTTTCCATAGTACTGGCGAAGCAGTCCTTGAGATCCGTCTTGTCTTAGGCCAGGAACTCCTTGGTGGTCGCCACGATATTGGCGGCGTCCAGGCCGTACTTGTGCAGAAGCTCGGCACCCGGGCCGGACTCGCCGAACGTGTCGTTGACGCCGATCTTCTTGAGCGGCGTCGGGCACTGCTCGCACAGGACGTCGGCAACGGCGCTGCCCAGGCCACCGATCACGGAGTGCTCCTCGACGGTCACGACGTGACCGGTCTTGGTGGCGCTCTTGACGATCAGGTCAGCGTCGATGGGCTTAATGGTGTGCATGTTGATGACCTCGGCGTCGATACCCTCGGTAGCGAGCTGCTCGGCGGCCTCGAGGGCCTCGCCGACCATCAGACCGCAGGCGATGATGGTAACGTCGGCGCCCTCGCGCATGACGATACCCTTGCCCAACTCGAACTTGTAGGTCTCGGGGTCGTTGATGACCGGCGAGGCCAGGCGGGCAAAGCGCATGTACACGGGACCGTCGCACTCGTAG
>CABUTL010000303.1 GCA_902494375.1 uncultured Collinsella sp. | reverse complement strand
ATCAACCCCGTCTGCTGGTCGATCTACCCGCCGCGGAGCTCGTCGAGCACGCTATCCGCCGCGAAGAAGGCCGCATGGCATCCAACGGTGCGCTGGTGATCGAGACGGGGGAGCGTACCGGACGTTCGCCCAACGACCGCTTTATCGTTGACACCCCCGATGTTCACGACAAGATCGCCTGGGGTGCGGTCAACCGCCCGCTGTCCGTCGAGAGCTATGAGGCCATCAAGGCCGGCATCGTCGACTATCTCAACGAGCGCGACGTGTTCGTCACCCGCGGCATGGCCGGCGCCGACCGCAACCACACGCGTCGCTTGCTCGTCGCCTGCGAGCGTGCCAGCCAGGCGCTCTTTATTAAGCAAATGCTCGCCCGCCCGCTCGCCCGCGAAATCGCGCGCACCGGCGAGCCGGACTTCTGCGTGCTCGCCGCGCCGGGCTATCAATGCGACCCTGCCATCAAGGGCCTCAACTCCAGCGCCGCCGTGGTCATCAACTTCCAGGAGCGCGTGATTTTGGTCGCGGGTACCGGCTACTCCGGCGAGATCAAAAAGTCCATCTTCAGCGTTATGAATTACCTGCTGCCCGTCGAGGACGACGTGCTGCCCATGCACTGCTCGGCCAGCATGGATCCCGTCACGCACGAGACCGCCGTGTTCTTTGGCCTGTCCGGCACCGGCAAGACCACGCTTTCGGCCAATCCCACGCGCCTGCTGATCGGCGACGACGAGCACGGTTGGTCCGACATGGGTATCTTCAACATCGAGGGTGGCTGCTACGCAAAATGCGAGGGCCTGGACGCCTTCCACGAGCCCGAGATCTTCAACGCCGTCCGTTTTGGCGCCATTTGTGAAAACGTGGTGCTCGACGAGAACCGCAAGCCCAACTACGACGACATCTCGATCACGCACAACACGCGCGTGGCCTATCCCGTGGAGCACATTCCTAACGCGTGGACTAAGGGCATGGGCACCACTCCGAGTGTCGTGCTGTTCCTGACTTGCGACGCTTTTGGCGTGCTGCCGCCCATCTCGCGCCTGACGGCCGATGCCGCCATGTACCACTTTGTGACGGGCTTTACGGCTAAGATTCCCGGCACCGAGGTCGGCGTCACCGAGCCCACGCCCACGTTCTCTTCGCTGTTCGGTGAGCCGTTTATGCCGCTCGACCCCATGATTTACGCTAAGATGCTCGGCGAGCGCATCGCCGACGGGCGTACGCGTGTGTACCTGGTCAACACCGGCTGGATTGGCGGCGGCTACGGCGTGGGTCATCGCATCGAGCTGGCCTACACGCGCTCGCTGGTCGCGCGCGCCCTCGACGGCACCATCGAGGATAGCGAGTTCGTGCACGACGACATCTTTAACGTTGACATTCCCACGACGTGCCACGGCGTGCCCGATGGCATCCTGGTGCCGCGCCAATACTGGCAGAGCACCGCGCGCTACGACGAGGCCGCGCACAACCTGGCGGTGATGTTCGAGGAGAACTTCGAGAAGAAGTACTCGCACCTGCCCGAGTCCGTCAAAGCCGCCGGCCCGCATGCCCAGGTGCCCGTCGAGGCCCGTCATCGCGGCCGCGGTCTGCTGGGGCTCCGGCTGTAGCACCGCCTTAGACCAAGAACCATCACAAAGGGGACAGGCACCTTTGTGGCGGTTTTGCTCGCGCGGATGACTCGGGTTACAATACGCCTGACATATCGTCCCCTTCTCCGGATGGGGACAGCGCAAGCGTTCTTGTGGCGGCACCGTAGGACTTTGAAGGTGGCCGTTGTAAGGGCGTTTTTTGTTTAGGCGCCCTCACTCGGGCGCGCACAATGAAGGGAGCACGTATGAAGAGCTTTATTGCCGAGGATTCATTCTGGGAGCTGTTTCCGCGGGCGGCGGTCGGTGTTGTGGTCGTGGAGGGCATGAAGCCCGCGGCTCAGATTCCTCAAGAGGACGTAGACGCGATTGCGGCACTGCTCGATCGCGCCAATATCGACGCGGAGCGTCATCTGACCAGCGATACTATCAGACACTATGACCCAATCCGAGGGCACTAAAAAGATAGGAGCCCCCGCTCGTGACCGCGGGTCGGGGCTGCGACAATGATGTTGAAGTGCCATAGGCGCAGCCGCGCCGCAACGAGGT
>CABUTL010000302.1 GCA_902494375.1 uncultured Collinsella sp. | reverse complement strand
GGCACAACATCCTCGCCCAGAAGGCAGCAAATCCAGCGGACCGGACGCACGAACGTCGCGTGCTCGTGACCCCAGCGCTGGGAGCGGTAGTTGGGCCACTGCAGGCCGGTGATGGTCTTCTCGCACAGAG
Source organism: uncultured Collinsella sp. (assembly GCA_902494375.1). Lineage (GTDB taxonomy): Bacteria > Actinomycetota > Coriobacteriia > Coriobacteriales > Coriobacteriaceae > Collinsella. Next base: position 2,072 of record CABUTL010000302.1, on the reverse strand, counting down.
CGGTCAGAATCGGCGTAGCCGGTGCGGAGGGAATGTTCTTCTCGGCAAAGACGTACTCACGGCCGTCGGTGTCCTCGCGACGGACCAGATCCTCGGCAGCCACACCGCACTTGCGAGCGAAGCCCTGGGCGGCCTTGGTGGCGTTACCGTCAGCGTCGAAGGCAATGTTGGCCGCGGGGCCACGCTTGACCTCGTGAACCTCATCGGTCGCGGTGGCGACGTCGGCAACGAGCACAGCCAGGCGACGCGGGCTCGAGATCACACGGACCTCGCCGTGGGCCAGGCCGGCATCGTCCAAACCCTTGACGATCATGGTGCCGAGCTGCTTGACGGCATTGTTCAGCGGCGCGGAGGGCATCTCCTCCGTACCGATCTCAAACAGGAAATCCTTAGCGTCTGCCATGGCTTACGCCACCTCGCCTTCCTGATCGGCATTCTCGTTGACTCCGGCGACCTCGGCCATGTAGGCCTCGCAGCACGCCTTGGCGACGGCGCGGACGCGCAGGATGTAGTTGGCACGCTCGACTGCGGACAGGGCGCCACGGGCATCGAGCAGGTTGAAGGCATGGCTGCACTTCATGACGCAGTCGTACGCCGGCAGCGGCAGTTTGCGCTCCAGGCAGGAATGGCACTCGGCCTCGTAGTCGTCAAACTTCTGACGCATCATCTCGACGTTGGCGACCTCAAAGTTATAGGCACTGAACTCGCGCTCGTTCTCGAGGAACACGTCACCATAGGTCATGGGCGTGCCGTCGGGCAGGTAGCTCCACACCAGGTCGTAGACCGAGTTAACGCCCTGGGCGTACATGGCGATACGCTCCAGGCCATAGGTGATCTCGACGGGCACGGGATCGACCTCGATGCCGCCCACCTGCTGGAAGTACGTAAACTGCGTGACCTCCATGCCATTGAGCCAGACCTCCCAGCCAAGGCCCCAGGCGCCGAGCGTCGGGCTCTCCCAGTCGTCCTCGACAAAGCGGACGTCATGGTCGTTGGGGTCCAGACCGATAGCGGCAAGAGACCCCAGGTAGAGCTCCTGGGCGTTGACCGGCGAGGGCTTGATGAGCACCTGGAACTGATAGTAATGCTGCATGCGGTTGGGGTTCTCGCCGTAGCGGCCGTCGGCGGGACGGCGGCAGGGCTGCGCATAGCAGGTGCGCCACTCGGCGGGACCGAGCGAGCGCAGCGTGGTCGCGGTATGGAAGGTACCGGCACCGACCTCGGAGTCATAGGGCTGCATAATGACGCAGCCCTGCTCGCCCCAGTACTGCTGGAGGCGCAGGATGATGTCTTGGAAGGAAAGCGATGAAGCGTTCATGCCTCTAATATCCCCTCGTCGAAACGATTACACGGTTAGGTACTGTACTATAGCGGTTTTTAGTCGATAGCGCCGATACGGTTGAGCGGCCAGTAGCGCACAAGCGCCACAGCGATCAAACCAGAGCGATCGACGGGACCAAAGTAGCGTGAGTCGGCAGAGTTTTCGCGGTTGTCGCCCATCACCCACACGCACCCGTCGGGAACGGTGTAGGGATAGCTCACCTGAGCGCCAGGGGCCTGGACCGAAAGCGGCCAGCTCATGCCGGTCGTATAGTCCTCATCGAGCGCCTGGCCGTCGACGACGACCTTGCCGTCCTGAAGGTCGACCGTCTGGCCGGCCGTGGCAATAACTCGCTTGACGAGAACATCGTGCTCGGAGGTGCCATCGGGGTTGTGGAACACCACGATATCACCCTGTTTGACGGGCTGACCGAGCTCGAGGCTCACCTTTTGTGCCAGGATCTGGTCGCCAATCTCGATCGTGTCCTCCATGGAGCCGGTGGGTACCACAAAGGGCTCGACCACAAAGGTGCGGATCAGGAAGGTGGCCACGAGCGCGATCGCGATGACCGCGACCCACTCAAAAGCGCCCCTCAACGCGGAATGCTGCGATGGAACCATTCTCACTCCTCGCTCTGCGAATACGAAGCGTCCAGAATCTCCTGCGCGTATGCGCGCTCCTGGGGCGTAAGCCGTGCCGTCTCGATCAGGTCGGGACGCCAGCGGCAGGTGCGCTCGATGGCATTCTTGCG
>CABUTL010000301.1 GCA_902494375.1 uncultured Collinsella sp. | reverse complement strand
CTCGTGCGTGCCTACCGCAGTTCCGACGTCTTTGTGCTGCCTTCGTTTTACGAAGGTCTGCCGCTCGTGACGATCGAGGCCCTCGCGTGCGGCTGCAAAGTTGTGGCGACCGATTTGCCCGGCGTTCGTCCCTGGATGGAGGCGATGCTTCCCGGTGCTCCCGTGACGTGGGTGGCGTCGCCGCGTATGACGGATGTCGACACGCCCGTGGCGGCCGACCTTCCGTTGTTTGAGCGCGCACTGGCAGATGCTATCGCGCAGGCGCTTGCCGCGCTGCCTTCGACGTTCGAGCCGTCGGTGGTCTCTTGGGAAGCGTGCCTGGCGCGTATACTTAGAGTCGTTGATTTGTTGGAAGGGGGTTCGTATGGCTAAGGACACCGTGAGGCTCACGTCCATGACGGCCGCGAGCGGTTGAGCCGCTAAGTTGGCTCCCGGAGCCCTCGCCCAGGTCCTGGGCGATTTACCCAATGTGCATAACGACAACCTGCTCGTGGGGTTCGATACCTCCGACGATGCGAGCGTCTTTCGCGTGGACGATAATTTGGGCCTCGTGCAGTCCATCGACTTCTTCCCGCCGATGGTCGACGATCCCTATCTGTTTGGCCAGATCGCCGCGGCCAACTCGCTGTCGGACATCTACGCCATGGGCGGGCGGCCGAGCCATGCCATGAACTTGCTGTGCATCCCGAGCTGCCTGGGCGTCGAGGTCGCCGGCATGATTTTGGCAGGCGGTGCCGACAAGTGCGTCGAGGCCGGTTGCTCTATCGCGGGCGGCCACACCATCAACGACGACGAGCCCAAGTACGGTCTGTCCGTGAGCGGTTTTGTGTCACTCGACCGCATGCTCGCCAACAGTGGCGCACGCGTGGGCGATGTTCTGCTGCTGACCAAGGCGATCGGTTCGGGCATCATCACCACGGCCATTAAGGGCGAGCTCATCGAGCAGGACGAGGCCGCAGCCATGTTTGACTCGATGAGCACCCTCAACGAGGCGCCGATTCGTCTGGCCGAGGGACTTGAGCTTCACGGCTGCACCGATGTCACGGGCTTTGGCCTGATCGGGCACGCGTGCGAGATGGCCGAGGGCTCGGGCGTGCAGGTTGAGCTTGCGTCGGGGGCGGTGCCGCTCTCTGACCAGGTACTCGACATGGCGCGTCTGGGCATTATCCCCGCGGGCTCCTACCGCAACCAGGACTTCTTTGGCCCGCGCGTGGCTGGCGACGAGGACCTGGAGCCGGGCATGTTGGATGCGCTGTACGATCCGCAGACCTCGGGCGGCTTGCTCATCGCGGCGCCTGCTGCCGATGTGGATGAGCTTGCGCGTCGTTTGCATGCCGAGGGGCGCGTTGCCGCCGTTGTCGGGCGCGTGTGCGAGGCGGAGCCGGGCGGTCCTGCCGTTCGCGTTGTTCGCTAGCCCGCACGTTTATGTAACTGTTTACCGTTCTCTAGAACGGTTCTTTCGAAAGGATTTTGCTATGTCTACCAAAATTGAAGTCAATGCCATGGGCGATGCCTGCCCGCTGCCCGTCGTCAAGACGCTTAAGGCACTCAAACAGCTCGATGGCGAGGGTGCCGTGGTGACCTCGGTCGATAACGAGACCGCCGTCAAGAACATCTCCAAGATGGCGCAGGAGAAGGGCTGCACGGCCTCGGTCGAGAAGATCTCGGACGCCGAGTGGCACGTGACTGTCGTGACCGCCGGTGCCGTGGCCGTTGCGGACCCCGAGCAGGACGGTGCCGCTTTCTGCGACGCCAGCGCCGGCAATGGTAAACTCGTCATTTCCGTCTACACCGATTGCATGGGCCGCGGCGACGACGAGCTGGGCCACAAGCTCATGAAGGCCTTTATCTTTGCCGTGACGCAGCAGGAGGAGCTGCCCGCGACCATGCTGTTCTACAACGGCGGCGCCAAGCTCACCGTCGAGGGTTCGCCGGTGCTCGATGACCTGAAGGGGCTGGCGGAGCAGGGTGTCGAGATTCTCACCTGCGGTACCTGCCTGGACCACTTTGGCATTAAGGACCAGCTTGCGGTGGGCGAGGTCACCAACATGTACGTGATCGTGGAGAAGATGGAGCAGGCCGTGCGCGTCGTGCGCCCGTAGCGTATTGGTTGGAGTTGCCATGAGGGAGAAGCGCCCGGCGCTTGTCATCACGTTTCCCACCACGGCGGCCGCCATGGGCTGCGAGTCCCTGTGCATCGAGCGCG
>CABUTL010000300.1 GCA_902494375.1 uncultured Collinsella sp. | reverse complement strand
GGTGTCGGGCCACCATATCGATCGACTGCGTGGCGACGGCGTGGTCGTGTCCACGGCGACTGGTTCTACGGGGTACGCGCTCAGTGCAGGTGGCCCCATTGTGAGCCCCGACTATACGGGTATGGTCTGCGTACCCATTGCGCCGCACACCATTCAGGCCCGTGCCTTCTTGACTTCGCCGAGTGATGTCGTCGAAATCTTTATGTCCGATGATCGCCCGAGCGTTCCGGCGATCGCTATCGATGGACAGTTTATTACCTGCGACGGCACGGTCGAGAGCGTGGCCGTGCGCCGAGGCCCCGGCGATGTGCTGCTGCTCGACTACGGCCCCGAGAGTTTTTACAACTCGGTGAGCCGCGTATTCTACGGAGTGCGTCATGATCGATGAGCTGCAGGTTTCCAACATTGCACTCATTCGCGAGGCGACGTTGGTTCCGAGCGCGGGCCTAACGGTTCTGACTGGAGAAACCGGCGCCGGTAAGACCGCGCTGCTCTCGGCCCTCAAGCTTATTTTGGGCGAGCGTGCGGATTCTTCGACGGTGCGCGAGGGCGAGGCGCTTGCTAGCGTTGAGGCGCGGCTGTTCGACGGTCCACACGACACGGAGGGTTTCACGGTCCAGCGTAGCCTTTCTGCCGAGGGCCGCAGCCGCGTGAAGATTGACGGCCGCATTGCCAGTGTGCGCGAGCTTTCGGAGCGCGTTGGCGTGATGATGGATCTGTGCGGCCAGCACGAGCACCAGCGCTTGCTCGATTCGGCGCATCACGTTGCGATGGTCGATGCGTGGGCGGGGCGCTCTGCGCTTGAGGCGCTGGATGCGTACCGCGCCTGCTTTAAAGCCTCGCGCGCGGCTGCCAAGGAGGTCCGTCGCGTCGAGGAGGCCTCGCGTGCGCAAGGGAGTCGCGTCGAGGAAGCGCGCTTTGCCCTCGAGCGCATCGGCGAGGTTGACCCCAAGCCAGGCGAGTATGAGGAACTCGAGGAACTGCTGCCGCGCTCCGAACATGCCGAGGTACTTGTTGCCACGGCTAACGATGCCCATGCATCGCTTGCGGCCGAAGGGGGAGCGCTCGATGCCGTGAACAGTGCCGTGGCGGAGCTTTCCCGAATGGCTACCGTCGATCGCAAACTGGGCGACATTGCCGATGCACTTTCGGATGCCTGTATCTCTCTTGAGGATTGCGCGAACGAGCTTCGTGCCTATCGCGATGGCATCGCCTTCGACCCGCGCGAGCTCGCTCGCATGCGTGAGCGGTATTCCGACCTCAAGGGCCTGCTGCGTCAGTGGGGTCCCACCATGGACGATGTTTTTGCCATGCGCGATCGCTCGCAAGAGCTGCTGTCCCTGGTCGATGATGGCAATGAACAGATTAAAAAGGCGCGTGAGGCACTCGGGAGCGCTGAGCGCGAGTTGTTTGCCGCTGCCAAGGCACTTAAGCGCGCCCGTAATACGGCGGCCCCGCGCTTCTGCCACGAGGTCGGCCGCCAGATGGCTCGCCTGGAGATGGGCGGCGCCGAGCTCGTCTGGGAGTCGCGCGATCTTCCCCGTGCTGAGTGGACGCCCGTTGGTCCTTCGAGCTACGAGCTGCTATACCGCAGCGGTGCTGGTTTGACGCCGCGTCCCCTGCGTCGAATTGCGTCGGGCGGCGAGCTCAGCCGCGTCATGCTGGCAAGCAAGGTTGTCCTCGGTAACGCGGACGGTGTTGATACGCTGGTGTTTGACGAGGTCGATTCTGGTGTCGGTGGCTCTACGGCGCGTGCGCTCGCGGGCGTGCTGGCAGATCTCGCCGCTACGCATCAGGTGATTGTCGTAACCCACTTGGCGCAGGTCGCCGTCATGGCTGACAAGCATTATGTCGTCAGCAAGGAACCGGGCGATGTTCCCCAGACGCATTTGGACGAGGTAACCGGCGAAGCGCGTACCGCCGAGATCGCCCGCATGTTGAGCGGCGATCAGTCCGAGGCAAGCCTGGCGCACGCCAAGCAGATGCTCGAAGAAGCTCGAGGTTAGGTCGTATCAGCGGTGTTGGTGGGACAAAATAGACTGAATTTTTTGTCCCACTTCGCGTTTTACTCCACAACCTTATCCGGCTGGATGAGCTCCTCGTAGTAGCTGATATGCTCACGCGCGTCTTCAATCTCGGGCAGCAGGAAGTTGTAGATGACTTCGATGATCATCGTGGCACTGATCTTGGAGAACGCAAAGTCGCCTGTCGTCAGCAGCGCTTCGTG
>CABUTL010000299.1 GCA_902494375.1 uncultured Collinsella sp. | reverse complement strand
GCACCATGTAGCTGTGCGTAAAGGTCAGGGCACCGGAATTGAGCATACCGCCCATACCAAAGCCCAAGCGCGTCCAGAATGTGATCTTACGCTTTTTTCCGATCTTATTAGTCATCGAGCTCCCTCTCTTTTCTCGATTGTCTTGCAGCAAGACATTGGAGTCCACACTGACATCTGTCTGCCCAGCGTTCAGGGTGAACGTTTAGTTAGATTATGCGCGATTGCTTATGACAGGTGAACGTTCACTTGCATATTATCCCCGAACGGTCGATTTTTACCGCCGAACGGACACAATTGAGATCCTCACACCTATTTTCTGCTGGTAAGGGTGCCATGCTGGACAGCCATGAGATAGGTGAACGTTTATCAGATTTTCCAACATATTCACTTAACCACGAAGCGAAAAAGCCCCGCCGGGATCACTCCCAACGGGGCAGACGACATAGCGCTATGTTTGGGCGCACTTGCTGCTACAAGCAGACGCCGTCCTTCCAGATACTGATCTCGTGACAGCCACGGCGCTCGGCACTCGTGAGCTTACCGCTCGCCGTCTGTAGCACCAGCTGGTACAAATCGCGGGCGGCCTCGTCGAGCGTGCGCTCACCCGTGGCAATCACGCCGGCGTTAAAGTCCATCCAGTTGGCCTTGTGGTCGCACAGACGCTGATTGGTGAACACCTTGAGCGTAGGCGCCGGCGCGCCAAACGGCGTGCCGCGTCCAGTCGAGAACAGAATCACGTGGCAGCCAGCAGCCGTCAACGCCGTGGTGGATACCATGTCGTTGCCCGGGCCGCACAGCATGTTCAGGCCATGCTTGGTGACCTGACCGGCATACGGCAGCACGTCGACGATGGGTGCAGAGCCACCCTTCTGCACGCAGCCGCAACTCTTGTCCTCGAGCGTGGTAATACCGCCGTCCTTGTTACCGGGACTCGGGTTCTCGTAGACCACCTCGCCATGGCTAATAAAGTAGTCCTTAAAGCCATTGAGCATGTCGGAGGCAGCGTTAAAGACCTGCTCGTTCTCGCAACGGTCAAGCAGGATGCTCTCCGCGCCAAACATCTCGGGCACCTCGGTAAGCACCGACGTGCCGCCGCGGGCGACGACCATATCGCTCACGCGACCGATCGTGGGGTTGGCGGTAATGCCCGAAAGGCCGTCAGAGCCGCCACACTTAAGACCAATGACCAGCTCGGAGGCCGGAATGGGCTCACGCTTTACTTGCTTGGCCAGGTCAGCCAGCTCGGACAGAATCTTGTGCCCCTCGATCTGCTCGTCGGCGACGTCCTGGCAGGTGAGGAAGCGGACGCGCTCGTGGTCGAAGTCACCGAGCTCGTCGAGCACCTGCTGATGCGTGCAGTTCTCGCAACCGAGCGACAGGAATAGCACGCCGGCCGCATTAGGATGACGCGAGAGCGCCACCAGCAGACGACGCGTCTGGGCATGGTCGGCGCCGGTCTGCGAGCAGCCAAAGGGATGCGGGAAGTAGTAAACACCCTCCAGCGAGCCATCGACCAGATCCTGGGCCTGCTCACACATGGCACGGGCGACTTCGTTGACACAGCCGACCGTGGGGATGATCCATAGCTCATTACGCGTCGCGGCACGACCGTCGGCGCGGCGGAACCCCATAAAGGTCTCGGGCTCAACGGGATCCACGACCGGATGTGTGGGGTTGTAGGTATACTCGACCTCGCCCGAAAGGTTGGTCTTCACATTGTGCGTGTGGAGCCACTGACCGGGCTGGACATCGCCCGTCACGTGTCCGATGGGCAAGCCGTACTTGATGACGTCCTCCCCTGCGGCAATCGAGCGCACGGCCATCTTATGACCCTGCGGAATATCCTCCGCGGCCACGACCTCGCCCACCCCGGGAACCGCGACGGCGGTGCCCTTGGCAAGCGGCGACAGCGCGACAATCACGTTATCGGCCGGATTAATCTGGATAGTGTTCATTGCAAATGGTCCTAACCCTACAGGTTGAGCAGAAGTCGAGGCGCGGGCACGCCGTCCCGCACCCGCGTCCGCGCCGGAAATTTACGCCTGAGCGTTGGCGAAGGCCTGCTTGGCGCCCTCGGCACGCACGACGGCGAGCGCGCTGACGACAAACTCCTCAAGACCTGCGATCTGCGTAAGGTCCTCGCCCCACATTTGCTCGTTGGTGAGCACATCGTGCACCAGCTGGGCATCGTCGGTGCCGGCATGGGCGGCGTAGAAGTCGAGCACGAAG
>CABUTL010000298.1 GCA_902494375.1 uncultured Collinsella sp. | reverse complement strand
GCGCCGTCGCGTCGAGATTGCTCGAGCCCTGCTGTGCCCGGGCGGCGTGGTGATTCTTGACGAGCCCTTTACCGGCCTGGATGCCGCCGCGCGCGATGCGACGACCAAGGTCGTGCTCGACCTGCTCGACGGCCGCACGCTCTTGCTTGCCACGCACGACGCCGCCGACGCTCAGGCCCTCGATATCTCGGACATCATCACGCTCTAAAAACTAACTCAGCAACAAAATGATTCGTTTTCCTCCGTCCCCATGGGGTCTGGTGTGGTATTCTATCTGCGGGGTAATACTTAGGAATACCAAGTAATACCAACGCCGCAGAAACAAACTCTAGATGCGGGTCAATCGGGTTGCCTTCACAGCCCGTCGCCCAGCCGCGTGGCCCGCATCTATCCGCACTACCGTCGTTTCAAAAAGGAAGCGCCATGGCAGAACACATGACCCCCGTAGTCGCGAAGGTCTTGCCCGAGGAGAAGGCAGCCTTCGCGGCGGCAACTCAGCTCGTAGGCACCACGCCGTCCAACGCCATCCGCATGTTTATCGCCGCGTTCAATCGCTGCGGCACCTTTCCGTTTGACATCTCGCCCAACGGGGCTTTTGGCAAAGACTGTCCCCAACAGCTAGTCGTTGAAGAACGTCCCCAATGACTGGTCGTCGGGAGGAGGTTGGCATGCTCAATGCGATGATTTGGGCGCTTGCCTGTTTTGGCGTCGTTGCTGCCGATATTGCCCTGAGCGTGGTTTTGTTTTCCGCTCTGGGCGTCGCGTCGGTGTTCATGGGTTTTTCGATCGATGACCTCGACATTCAATTGCTTCAGGCTGCCGCGCAGATGGCGTCGTTTTTGATGGCGCTGCTGTGGTGGCGTTATCTGTGGCCGCGTTCGTTTATGGCACGCCGGCAAAGCGAGCACCCGCTCGGCGGGGGAGCGCGTGGGGCGTGGAAACGCATCGCCTGCGTTATCGTGATTGGCCTTGCCCTGCAGGTGGTCGTTGGCTACGTGACCGACGCCGCGCTGTCGCTGTTGCCCGAGGCCGCGGCCGACTACAGCGAGCTTGTCGAGGAAACAGGCATGGGCGACACCAGCTATCTCGCCGTCCTGACTACGGTGCTCGGCGCCCCATTTTGTGAAGAGCTGCTGGTGCGCGGCATTATTTTTGAGTTTTCGCTCCGAGCGTTTAATCCGCAGTGCCGCCCACTTTGGAAGCGCCGGCGTCGTGCGAGCGCGCAGGACGGCGCCATGGTGCCCTGGGCGGCCCCGAGTACCTGGGGCATCGCTGCGGCTATCGTGCTGCAGGCTGCCATCTTTGGTTTTATGCACATGAACTGGGTACAGGGCTGCTATGCGGGCGCCGCCGGCCTTATTTTTGGTTGGGTGCTCGTGACGACCGGAAAGCTCCGCTACACGATCCTGCTGCACTTTGCCTTTAATGCCGGGTCGTATCTCATGACGTTGCTCTGGTTTGTGAACACGCCGCTCGATGTGGCAATTACGGTCGCTATCGCCGGCGTCATCCTCGTTGAGGCAATGCGCTCGCTGCGCCACGCGTGTGGGATGGACGCAGCGAGCGCACCGCTGCCCTAGTTGCGGCGTCCGCCTCCGTTGGCGCCCTGACGCCCCTGGGCCGCGCGATTGCGACCGGCAGTGTTCTGTGCGCGCGACATGCCGCTGTGCCCCTTGCTACCCTTGGGCCCCTTGCCGGCGCCACCGTGCGGCTTGCCGCCCTTCTTGCCGGTTCCATGCCCGCCGTTGGCAGATGTCTCGCCCTGGCGCGGCGGCACGGGACGAATCAGGCAATGCTTGGTGTAGCCAATCAGATCGCGGCGGCCGGCTTTTTCCAGCGCCTCGCGCACAAGCTTGTAGTTCTCGGGCTTGCGATACTGGATGAGCGCACGCTGCATGGCCTTCTCATGCGGGTCGCGCGCCACGTAGATCGGCTGCATGGTGCGCGGGTCCACGCCGGTGTAGTACATGCAGGTCGACATGGTGGACGGGGTGGGGTAGAAGTCCTGTACCTGCTCGGGCATGTAGCCCATGTCGCGCACGGCTTCGGCAAGGTCCACGGCTTCCTTCATGGTTGAACCGGGGTGGCTCGAGATCAGATACGGCACCACGTACTGCTTGAGTCCGTATTCGCGATTCAAGCGTTCAAATTTACGGCAGAATGCGTCGTAGACAGCTCGGCTCGGCTTGCCCATCACGGACAGCACCGCGTCGCTCACGTGCTCGGGCGCTACGCGCAGCTGGC
>CABUTL010000297.1 GCA_902494375.1 uncultured Collinsella sp. | reverse complement strand
CTCAACGCCTATGCCGCAGCAGGTATTATCGCCGACCACGAGTCGACGATTCCCGAGGAGGCGCTCGACAAGCTGTCTCGCGGCATGTACGTGATGCTGCGCGAGGGTACGTGCAGCCATGACCTGGCCAACCTGTCGCCGATGCTGCTGGAGAATCCCGCGCGCGCCCGCCGCTGCTGCTTTGCGACCGACGACCGTGCTCCCTCCGACGCGCTTTCGACCGGTATGATCGATAACGCCTGCCGCGTGGCTATCGAGGCCGGCATCGACCCGGTGGTCGCCATCTCCATGGCGTCCCTCTCCACGGCTGAGGCATTTGGTCTGGACCACGGCTGCCGCGACCCGCACGAGCTCCGCGGCGCCATCGCCCCGGGCAAGCGTGCCGACCTGCTGGTGCTCAATGACCTGACGTTTGCCACGGCTCCGCATCGCGTATATGCCGCCGGTGCCCTGGTGGCGCAGGACGGTACCTTTGTGGGCGAGATTGCACCCGAGATGGCCGAGGTTGCGGCCCTTGCCGATGAGCTGCGCGCGTCCGTTAAGCTGCCGAAGCTTTCGCTCGACGTATTCGACTATGCCTTTAAGCCGGGCGAGGCCGTGATCGACGTGGTGCCGGGTAAGGCCATCACGGGCATGGTTCGCCCCGAGAGCGCCGAGGGCCTGCGCCGCATTATGCTGATCGAGCGCCACGGCCGCGGTGTGTCGCTGCAGGCCGAGGGCGCCGACGGTGATGGTCCTGCGGGCCTGGGTCTTGTCGGCAAGCATATCGGTCGCGGCTGGGTGCGCGGTTTCACCATCACCGGTGGCGCCATTGCCTCCACGATCGGCCACGATTCGCACAACGTGTGCGTCGTGGGCGATAACGCTGCCGATATGATGGCTGCCGTTGAGGCCGTGGGCCAGGGTGGTCACGTGCTGGTGCGTAACGGCGAGGTCGTGGCGCGCATTCCGCTGGCGCTCGGTGGCCTTATGAGCGAAGGCACGGCCGAGGACGTTGCCGCACAGCACGACGACTTTATGGTCAAGGCGCGTGCCATGGGTATTGAGCCGCCGCTCGACCCCATCATGGGCATCATCTTCCTGCCCCTGCCGGTCATCCCGACGCTCCGCATCCGTCCCGAGGGCATGTTCGACGTCACGACCTTCACCTACGCCGACTAGTCATCGGGGACGTTCTTAAACGTCTAGTCGCCTGCGACACTCTTTGGCGTGTCGCCTGACGCTGCGATTGTGGGACCTCTGGCATGTGTGAGCTATTTGCCAGGTCCTTGTAACGTTTACGCCCGCGGAGTCTTATTTGAGCTCCCTTTGGGTACGTTGGAATCGGATACACGTTCGATTCCAACAAGCCCGAAGGGAGCTTTTCTATGTTTAAACTGATTGCATCCGATATGGACGGCACACTGCTTGACGAAAACGGCCAGCTGCCTCCCGAGACCTACGAACTGATTCTGGCGCTACACGAGCATGGCGTGCATTTCGCCGCATCGTCAGGTCGTCGTTACGATCGCCTGTGCGAGTTCTTTGCGCCCGTTCGCGACAAGATGGACTTTGTCGCCGCTAACGGTGCCCAGGTCTACGCCGACGGCAAAATGGTAGACCGTGAGGTGTATTCGCACCTGGCGATTCGAAGGCTCGCCCAGGCTGTCGCGACGTTTCCCAATCTGCATCTTGCGCTTTTTGACCGAACCAAGTCCTTCCTGCTCGATGACGAGTGCAAGTTCGTGCGTGAGGTCGATAAGGACCTTCCCAATGCCGAGCGCATTTGGGAGCTGCCCGATCCCAGTGCAAATATCATCAAGGCGAGTATCTTTTGCGATGACGGTGCCGTTATGGACAGCGCTTACGTACTACAGCGCGAACTCGGTCAGCTCTTTACCTTTGCGCCTTCGGGCAACGCGTGGATCGATGCCATGCAGCCCGGTGTGTCGAAGGCCTCGGGCATCGCACAGCTCGCGGAACATTACGGCATTGGACGCGACGAGGTCATGGCGTTTGGCGACTCGATGAACGACTACGAGATCATTCGCTTTGTCGGTACGGGCTGCGCGATGGAAAACGCGCGCCCCGCGCTCAAGGCGGTGGCCAATCGCGTGGTGGGTTGTAACCGCGACCACGCCGTCCAGCAGGAGCTCCGTCGCGTGCTGGAGAGTCTCGCTTAATCCGGCAGATGGGGACGTTCCTTTTCTGCCGGCAGTGGGGGGACAGTCCCTGCGGTTTTCCGGGGGTAGCTGATTTGGGACGG
>CABUTL010000296.1 GCA_902494375.1 uncultured Collinsella sp. | reverse complement strand
CTGCTGATGGGCAGCCATTTTGCGGTATTTACGCCGACGGGCGAAAACCGAAGCTATCCAACGTGGTTTTTGGCGCTTGAGTATTTCTTTATGGTCGATGGCCTGGTGCTGCTCATTGCATTCGGAATGCTCGACCGGCGTAGGCTTCGACGTCGCTTTCCCGTGCTCGATCGGTATCGGGGGAGTGCTTTTGCCGAACTATGGTTTAAGGCGCTCGGGTTTATGTTTGCCGTCATGTGCGTCGTCGTTGTTATCGGCAACGCGACTGGTATTGTCTCCTAGATATACGAAAAAGGCCCCCGTCTGGGGCCCTTTGCAGTTGAGTCTTGCGAGTCTAAATGCGGTTCATCTGGGAAGCGACCTTGTTGTACCAGTCCTGCCACGTAGGCGGGCAGTACTTCTTGGCGGCCGCCGGGGTGAGCGTGGAGCCATAGTTGGCGCCCAGGTAGGCAACGTGGGCGGAGACGCCCTCACTCCAGCTACCAAAGCTACGCCAACCGCCGCCGCGGGCACTCCAGCCCCAGGCGTTATAGGAGCCGGCGCAATAGAGGCCCTTGCTGCTCTCGATACAGGCGATGGCGGGGGACCAACGGGGATCGACGCCGGTATTCCAGGCAGCAACGGCAAAGTTGTAGCCCTGGCCTGCCATAGGGGAGCCGGCAAGGTAGTTGTCGATGCGGCTCGTCCACTCGTTAATGAACGAGTCGTAATCGGAATTGCCGCTGTTGGAGTTGTTCACCGTGGTGTCGATGGTGGTGTTGGAGTTGGTTGCCTGACTGTTGGAGTTATTGCCGCTCACGCCGGTACCCGAGATCTTCTCGGCGGCAGCGGCCTTGTCGGCCTCGAGCTTTGCCAGCTCGGCAGCATTTTCCTGCTCGGCCTTTGCCTGCGCCTCGCTGCGGAGCTGCTGAGCCTGCGCCAGTGCATCCTCGGCATTCTTTTGCTCGCCCTCGAGCTGAGACTTGGCCTGATCGAGCTCGGTTTTGTTCTGCTCGAGCTCGGTCTGCATCTTGTTAAGCTCTTCGATCTCGTCGACGCTCGAGCTCGTAATCTGGTTGGTGTATTTGCAGGTGGTGATAAAGTCACCCAGGCTCTGCGTGTTCACCAGAAAGCTCACGATGGGGCTGGTGCCCTTCTGGTACTTATACAGATCGCGCATGGCGGAGCTTGCCTTGGCCTGCTGCTCGGGTAGCTCGGCCTCAATCTTATCGATGTTCGCCTCATTGGAGTCGATCTGCTTTTGCAGATCCTCGAGCTTGGTTCGGGCGTCGTTGTAGGCGCTCGTAGCGTCCTCGATTTTTTTCTGGGCGGCGGAAAGCTGATCCTGCGTTGCCTGCGAGGCGGCATAGGCCGCGACGGGGGAGAGCATCGGCGTGGCCGTCAGCGCGACGGCGAACACGGCGCTCGTGATGATACGAGCCGGCTTCGACGCGATGAGCGCTGCGGTGCGATGGTTCGAATGCTGCATCCAGTCCCTCTGCAATCAATCGTAGGTTATTGGTCGAGGTGTATTCTACTACTGCTTTCGACCTCAACTTGAACCTTAAAGGTTCTAAAGGGTCAAGTTGAACTTGAGGCTTTGGCCTTGACCTGCGGGAATGGTGAATTGTTGAGAAACCATAGAGTTCAACTTTAACGTTACGGCACCCTGCTGTAACTGAATTCTTGGCTGCAAAAGCTACCTCAACGTGGGGTTTTGCAACTATAGGGTTCCTTCGCGGCGAGCCTGCTCCACCTCTTGGAGCGCCTCAGCCGGCGTAAACGAACAGGTGCCGTCACCGAGCTTGACCATCTGTATGTCGTCACCGACATGGACTTCTCCGCCCTGCAGCACGACGCCAAAAATGCCCTCGTGGGGGAAGATGCAGTCGCCGGCGAGATAGTAGATGGCACAGCGGGTGTGGCAGACTTTGCCGATCTGGCTGATTTCGACGAGCACTTCGCTGCCAATCTTGAGCTGCGTGCCCAAGGGGAGTGAGAGCAGGTTGATGCCCTGGGTGGTGAAGTTCTCGCCAAAGTCACCCTCGTGCACATCGAGCTCGCGCGCCTGCGCCGTCTGGATAGACTCTGCAGCTAAAAAGGAGACCTGACGGTGCCAATGCCCGGCGTGCGCATCGGAGGCGAGGCCAGACTGCTCGATGACGGTGTCGTGCCCGTCGGCGACGGGTGACTTACGCGTGCCTTTGTGCTCCGACGTGTTGATCGAGACGATGCGGGCAGGCCCCTTGTAAGCATCGTTTGCGGTGCGTAGGG
>CABUTL010000295.1 GCA_902494375.1 uncultured Collinsella sp. | reverse complement strand
TCCTCGCTGCGCTGCGGAACTGCGCGCGGGACCCCCGCCCGTGGCCTTTCGGGTCGAAGGTGGAGCTCGACCTATGAGGTTGCAACGCGTCTGAAACAATGGACTGGCATACTTAGTCGCATCACGCGGATTGTTGCGCAAGGAGACCAGCTATGAGTAGTCAAGACCCGTAGACGCATTTTGCTAGACAGTTTTGCAATGTAAGTTTTTGCACCTTGACAGCTTTATATCGAATCATTCAGAACGCGATACCGGATTCGCATTCACCGCATCAGGGCGATAAGGCTCCTGCTTGGACAGCACGGCGTATATGACATGCACGAGCTTTCTCGCCACGGCTATGAGGGCCTCCCGATGGGATTTCCCGTCTGCTCTCTTCTTATCGTAGTAATCCCGAAAAGGCGTGCTGAGCCTGAGCTGCGCGGTCGCTGCCAGATAGAGGGCGCGTCGAAGGTAGGGCGAGCCCTGCTTCGTGATGTGATTCTCGCTTGAGGAGAACTTTCCCGATTGGCTGACGGAGGGGTTGATGCCCGCATAGCTGACGACGGCGGATGCGTTCCGGAAACGATGGATGTCGCCTATCTCGGACGCGATCTGCGCGCCGAGGATATGTCCGATGCCCGGGATGGTGAGGATGAGCGGCTCGGTCGTCTCGATCCCTTCCTCGATCCTGGCCTCCACCTCCTCGATCTGCCCCTCGATGAAGTCTATCTGCTCCACGAGCAGTTTGATCTGGAAGGAGAGGGTTCGCGCCCCTCTGTCGATGCCGCACGATTCCTTGGCGATGCCCTTGATCTCCTCGGCCTTCTCCCGTCCGAGCTTGCCGCGACTCGCGCGCGAGAGCGTGTTGCCGAGGGCGTCCACGCGGACGCCTCGGCACTCCTCAGGGGTCGGGCACTTCCTCAGGAACGCCTTGGAGCTCTCCCCGAAGGTGTCGGAAAAGATGGAATCGTACTCGGGAAATACCTGGTCCAGCGCCACTATCACCTGGCGCTTGAGGTCGGCGACGCTCTCCTTGAGACCCTGGTGAAGCCGTGTGAGCTGGCGCAGCTCTACCATCGACTCGTCTCCGAGCTTGCTGGGGCGAAACTCGCCGAGGCGCAAGGTGTCGGCTATGAGGATGCAGTCGACGAGGTCGGTTTTGACCCGAGAGCTCCCCTTGAAGCGGCGCATCGCATCGGTTCGTATGGGATTGATGACGACGACGTCGTAGCCTTGGGCGTGCAGGAAGCTGAACAGCGGCAGCCAGTAGTGGCCGGTGGCTTCCATGCCGACGAGCATCTCCTCCGCAGGTGCGCCCAGCCCTTCGAGGTAGGCTGCGCACTTGCCGAATCCTTCAGCGGAGTTTGCGAACTGCATGGGCTTGGCGGCATCCTTGCCGCGCTCGTCCACCGCACCGATGACGTGGCTCGATTTGGCTATGTCTATTCCAGCGTAGATCATGGACCTGCCTCCTTCGCACATGGCAGGCCCCTGCACTCCAAACGGGCTCGCAACCTCCTGAAAGAGACACGGGGTAGCCAAACAAAGGCCCCGCCATCCAGCTAATCCGCGAACCGCCCCGAATGGGGCAGGCTGTCAGACTCCTTGGCGGGGTCGCGATAAGCGCCCCAGGACATATGTCGACATACCTGCCTCGCCAGTAACTGCATCGCATTCTGAATGGTTCGATAGAAGCAGTCAAAACACGATAAGTAGATTGTAGGAGGCTCTATGAAAGCTGGGGACAAGTATCAGGCATGCGTCGACGCGCTCGCAGCGTACGCGAAGGGCATCGGCTTCTCGCAAGTCGTCATCGGTCTTTCGGGCGGCATTGACTCGTCGGTGACGGCGGTCATGGCTGTCGACGCGTTCGGCGCCAAGAACGTGCACGGCGTGCTTCTTCCCGGTCCCTACTCGACTGGTCATTCCATCGATGATGCCCTCACCTTGGCGGAAAACCTCGGCATCGAGAGCCATACGGTGTCGATTTGCGAGCCGTTTGAGGCATTCGAGCAGGTCATTCGCAAGTCCTACAAGGAAAAGCTCGAGGGTTTGACTTCCGAGAACACGCAGGCCCGCTGCCGCATGGTGATTCTCATGGCCCTTTCGAATGCGAATCGCTGGATGCTCGTGAACACTGGCAACAAGTCCGAGGCGGCGATGGGTTACTCCACGCTCTACGGCGATACGGCGGGCGCGTTTGCCCCGCTCGGCGGCTTGTACAAGACCGATGTGTACGAGGTGGGCCGTTGGCGCAACGAGCAGGCGCGCGC
>CABUTL010000294.1 GCA_902494375.1 uncultured Collinsella sp. | reverse complement strand
GCCTCGTCGCGGTCGAGGCGCAGTACACTCTCTTCTTGGGGCATCGCCTTTCCTTCCATTCGTCACCTTCATTACTCCAACGACGAATTCTAGGCGGTGTCCCCTCCCTTTCAAGAAAGGGCGGAGGCGGGTCATGCCCCGCCTCTTACACCACATCTCTGCGCGCTACCAATGTTGTGATGGTTTTTCTGCCACTCGACCGGGTGGAATCGCTTTCTTGCGCACGAAGGTGTGCGGACCCGTGGGCAGGGGAATAAGGTTGGTTATCCGACTCCATTGGAGGGCTCATGGACCTGCCGATCGTCCTGTCCCATAAGACTGCCTGGCTGTACCACAACGTGGCGCGCCCGTCCGAGCCGCTCTCGCGAGCAAGCAGTCTATACGATGAGGACTCGCTTGCTAACGAGGCGGAGCCGACCGCGGGCCTGCCCAAATTGGGGCTCGATGCCAAGGGGCTGAGGGCTTCAACGGCAGTTGGGATCGTTACCGACTATCTAGTTTCGCTTGGTATTCCGCGAGAAGAGCTCGATCATATCGACACGCTCGTCAACTTCGATTTTGAGCGCTCGACGCCGGCTGGATTTAGGCGCCACGTGTTTGGGGCGCCGGTACCTCCATGCCATCTTATCGAGGTGGCAGAGAGCCTTCTGGTGGTTGATGAGGTCATGTGCTTTGTCCAGGCGGGTTCGTGGATGAGCGAGTCCGAGCAGCTGGAATATGGCTACGAAATCTGCGCCCGATACCATTTGAATCATCTGTCGACAGGCGATTATATCGAGATGGGGCAGAGGTATACCGTTGCCGACTTGATTGCCTATTGCAATGAGAACCGATCTCGTCAAGGGGCCATACGTGCGGCCGCCGTGCTCAGGCGCGTACACGATGGCGCGCGGTCGCCCATGGAGACGGCCACCGCAATCATGGTCGTAGCAAAGCGTTCCCAGGGAGGGCTGGGATACGCCAAGATCGAGCTCAACCATCGGGTCGATGTTCCCAACGAGTTCAAGTATCTCGCAAAGGCCGGGTATTTCGAGATCGACGTATATGCGCCTGCGAGCGGTACGGGGATTGAATACAACGGCTCGGACCATCTTGATAAACAACGCAGCGCGTCGGATGCGGAGCGTATGACCGTGCTGAGCGCGCTGGGCTTTAGGATGATCGTCCTCACCGGGACTCAGTTTGCCCACCAGCTGCAATTGCACCGGGCGATGAACGCCATCGCACTCGCTATGGGTCTCAAGTGCGACCGAAGCGAAGCGTTCCAGAAACGTCAGAACGACCTGCGAGAATTCGTGATACGGCACTGGGACAGCGGCCTTTAGGGACGCTTGGGTCCCTCTACAGGGTGCTGTGGGCAGGTAAACCATCACAACATTCGACGTTTTTCGCTAAAAACGGGAAAAGCATCGAATGTTGTGATGGTTTGGGTGCTGAAGATGGGCTCGGGAAGCCGGTCTTGCTCGAAGCGACCTGTCCTGTCGTACGGGTGTCGGCATGATTCTCTCGTGGGGTATTATGTTTTCTGAAGAATAAAACGCCGCGTGAGGGGAGGGCTGCGTGGACGGGCACGTGCAACATGACGGCTTTGGCCGCGATATCAACTACCTGCGCATTGCCGTCACCGACAAGTGCAATTTCCGCTGCATCTATTGCATGCCGTCCGATGGCGTGGCGCCCCGCGCGCATGACGAGCTACTCAGTGCCGAGGAAATCGCCCGCTTTGTGCGCTTGGTGGCGGGGGAGGGCATTCGCCGCGTGCGCCTGACGGGTGGCGAGCCGCTGGTCAGCCGCCGCATCATCCCGCTCATTCGTGACATCCGCGCGATTCCGCAGATCGAGGACATCTCGCTTACCACCAACGGCGCCCTGCTGCCCAAGCTGGCGCCGCAGCTTAAAGATGCCGGGCTTAACCGCGTCAACATTTCGCTCGACACACTCGACCCCGAGCTGTTTGGAAAGATCACGCGCCTGGGTCGACTCGAGCAGACCATGGCCGGCGTCGACGCGGCGCTGGCTTGGGGCTTTGAGCCCGTTAAGGTCAACTGCGTTGTGGTGCGCCGGCTCAACCAGGATGTGGCAGCCCTTGCACGACTGACCGTCGACCGCCCCATCCACCTGCGCTTTATCGAATACATGCCCATCGGCGACGAGCGCACCAGCTCGCATTGCGCTGTGGATCCGCATGCGCCCGCGCTCAATCCCGAGCTGTGGGACGCGAGCGATACCGTGCCGAGCGACGAGCTGCGGGCGCGCATCAATGCCGGGGCCACCGCGACGGGACTGGG
>CABUTL010000293.1 GCA_902494375.1 uncultured Collinsella sp. | reverse complement strand
GGTGGCACCGGTACCGGCGCTGCTCCCATCGTTGCCGATATCGCGATGAACGAGGTCGGTGCGCTGACCGTCGCCGTCGTGACCAAGCCCTTCACCTTCGAGGGCCGCAAGCGCAAGAAGAGCGCCGAGGAGGGCATTAAGACCCTCTCCGATTGCGTCGACACCATGATCGTCATCCCTAACGATAAGCTGCTCGACATCGCCGAGAAGAAGACCACCATGCTCGAGGCCTTCGCGATTGCCGATGGCGTCCTTTCCCAGGGCACCCAGGGCATCACCGACCTCATCACCGTCCCCGGTATCATCAACCTGGACTTCGCCGATGTTAAGACCATCATGAAGCAGGCCGGTACCGCCATGATGGGTATCGGTACCTCTTCTGGGGATACCCGTGCCGTCGACGCAGCCCAGCAGGCCATCTCCAGCCCGCTGCTCGAGAGCTCCATCGATGGTGCCACGCGCGTGCTGCTCTCCATCGCCGGTTCCAAGGACCTGGGCATCCAGGAGATCAGCGACGCCGCCGACGTTGTCGCCAACGCCGTCGACCCCGAGGCCAACATCATCTTCGGTACCGTTGTCGACGAGTCCCTGGGCGATCAGGTGCGTATCACCGTCATCGCTACGGGCTTCTCCGACTCCAACGTCAACCGTCAGGACGAGCTCTTTGCTGCTCAGCAGTCTCAGAGCAAGGCCGCTGCCTCCGCTGAGCCGCAGCGCACCGCTCCTGCCACGAGCCCGGCTCAGGCCGCTCCGACCCGCAACGTCGGTGGCACCGAGCTTCCTAACTTCGGCAACGATCAGTTCGAGCTTCCCGACTTCCTGAAGCGCGGTAGCTTCTAAGTCGTTCTTTGCATTGTTGTGCACAGGGGCGTGTCCGTATGGACGCGCCCTTTTTATTTCGACTTTGTAAACTAGAACCTCCAATCTCTTTACGTTCCCTTTACGATTGCCTCCAGCGCAGCAGGTATCCTTTTAGAGAAGTATGACAGCCGTATAAACGCGGGCTGTAGCGGCGATGCCGCGGTACTTGTGTTATTAGGAGGCTTTAGTATGGCAGCACGTGCGGACAAAGTTTCGCGTGTCGACCATGATGGAGTTACGTTGGTGGAGGGCGCGACATCCGATGTTCGCTTTGCCTTCACCGAGCGCGCCGGTGGCGTTTCCGAAGATGCGTACTCCTCACTCAACTTGGGCTCGCATGTTGGCGATGACCCCTTTGCTGTTCAAGAAAATCGTTGTCGTGCGCTCGAGGCTATGGGTGCCGCCGAGTGCGAGCACAACCTGCTCGTTCCCAATCAGGTCCATGGTGATCATATCGTTGCGGTGACCTCGAACGGCGCCGATGACCTTGAGGACGTCCGCGAGCAGATTGCCGAGGGCTGTGATGCCATCGTCTGCACGGCGCATAACGTGCCCGTGCTGCTCTGCTTTGCCGACTGCGTTCCCGTGGTGCTGGTGGCCCCCGGCGGATTTGCCGTGGTGCACTCCGGTTGGAAGGGCACGATTGCACGTATTTCCGCCAAGGCGTGCCAGGCGCTTTGCGATGCTGCCGGTTGCGATGCGAGCGACGTTTCCGCCTATATCGGCCCCCATATCTTGGGTGACGAATATGAGGTATCCCAGGAACTCATGGATCGCTTTGCCGCCGAGTTCTCTTGCATCGATGCGAATACCTCTCGCATGCTTGATCTTTCCGCTGCCATTCGCGAGGCGCTGGTAGATGTCGGTGTCGACGCGGATAATATCGTGGATACCCAGCTTTCGACCGTGCGTCAGAACGACCGCTTTTATTCCTACCGTAACGAGGACGGCACCTGTGGGCGCCATGCTGCGATCGGCGTGATGCTATGAGAAAGATCGTATCGGTCCTGAGCGCCGCTGTGCTTACGCTTACGCTGTGCGCCTGTTCTTCGGGATCTTCTACCTCTTCCATTACCGTGGCCGGCTCCACGACCTGCCTTCCTATCGCCGAGATTGCGGCCGAGGGCTTTAAGGAGGAGACCGGCATCGACGTGCTCGTTTCCGGTTTGGGTTCTTCCGCTGGGATCGAGGCCGTCAGCGCCGGCACGGCCGATATCGCCAGCTCCTCCCGTGGACTCAATGCCGACGAACAGGATCTGGGCCTGACTCCCATCGTCATTGCCCACGACGGTATTGCGGTCATCGTGAACGACGACAACCCCGTCGATAACCTCTCGACCGAGCAGCTCCGCGATATCTACGCCGGCAAGATTACCAATTGGAAAGAGGTCGGTGGCGAGGACCTGAGGATTCAGGTCATCAACCGAGACGAGGCGTC
>CABUTL010000292.1 GCA_902494375.1 uncultured Collinsella sp. | reverse complement strand
CGTTCCCCCCCCCTGATATCGGAGGTTCCAGGTATGTTTCGCGCTCCGTTAAACAACTATCGGTTGGTCTAACATGGGCCGCCGTGCTATTTCGATAACCCTTGCAGTGGTCTGCCTGGCTGTGCTCCTGGGCGCTACAGGGCTGTTTGCTATAAGCCGGGAAACGTCCTATATGCAGGAATGCGCTTCCGAAGGGTTTGCCATTGACGGTTACTATCGGGACGACAAGACGAGTCTGGAAACCCTGGCCTTTCTTGAAGAGGATAACCATCGGTGGCAACTGGTCGACAAAGACGGCAGCTGCGTTGACGGGCAGTTTAAGCGTACGGATGACCCCAACATCCTGATATTAAAGAAGGAAAACGGCGAAGAAATCGGCACGGTTCACGTTGCGTATATATCGCGCCGACGCAATCTGGGGCAGATTTACCTAATTAGAAATACTGAGGTGACCCGATTTTATCTTGTGAGCACCGATCCGGCGTTTACGGTGGAGTCTGGCGATGTCGATGCGGACGTCTGATTCACGGCAATAAAACAGCGAGCGGGGCGCGGACGTGAACTACGTCCCGCTTTTTGCATGTGCCTGCGTCGCGTCTGAGCCTCGCCGCGACTTGCGCCTGTGCGCGGGAGCCATCCCATGCTCCGCATTACTCCACATCGAACTCCACGCGATCGAGTTCGGGCACGTTGAGGTCGATGAGCTTGCGGGCAACGCGGCGGTCGTGCGCCCCGAGCGCCTCGCCTGTCGTCACGTGGGCGACAGTCTGGCGCTCGACAAGGCCCTCCTCGTCGCCCTCGGTGGCCGAGGTCTCGACGGCGACGGTGTAATCCTTAAAGCCCGGCAGCACCGCGGCAAGTTCGCGCGTAGTTTCGGTGACGCCGTAGCCGTCCTGCACGCCGGCCTGCGCCGAGCCAATGGAACCCGCAGTCATAATAATGCAGGGGATGGCAAAGATCACCGTGCCCACGATGATGCGGCGGCGCACTTTGCGTGACAGCTCGTCGACCTCGGCGTTTTCTTCAGCAGTCACAATACCGTCGCCGTTCAGGTCGCGCTTGAGCGGCACGCGCAATAGAAGCAGCACGGCTTCGGCGGCCAGTGCGATAAAGACCACGTTGATGCCAAACTCATAAAGCGCCGAGAGAAACAGCGACCCGCTTGCGATGGCGATGCCATAGCCCGCCGCGCACAGGGGCGGCATCAGCGCGGTTGCCACGGCCACGCCGGCGATGAGCGTGGCGGGTTCCTGGTCGCGCGAGTTGCCCAGGCCACCCGCAAAGCCGCCCGCAAGCGCGACGGCAAGGTCCCAAACAGTCGGTGTCGAATTGTCGATGATGGCGGCCGTAGTGGTGCCAAGGGGCGAGAGCTTAAAGTACAACGTGGATGTGACCAGGCAAAAGGCCATTTGCAGCGCAAGACTGGCGACGGCTTCGACGGTAATCTCGCGGTCGAGCGTGGCGATGCCGTATGCCATGGCAAGGACCGAGCCCATGAGCGGGCAGATGAGCATGGCGCCTACAATGGCGATATCCGAGTCGATATCGAGGCCGATGCTCGCGATCAACATGGCAATGATCAAGATGCATAAGTGTGAGCCAGTCAGGCGCGCCCCGTTTACAAAGCGCTTGCGAATCACGTGATAGGGTGCGCGTCCCTCGCGAATGTTGAACGCGCGCTTTAAAAAGCGACCAGCCTGCTCGGCAGCCTCACTATGGGCAGGGCGGATGCCGTGGCGCCGGTGATGGCGTTCGCGTAGTCGCTTGATCTGTTGTTTGTCGAGTTCCATGTCCACCTCGTTCCAGCGCGGTCCGCGCAACGCGCCCGTTGTCCTAACTCTACACCGTGGCGGGCGGGGTGTCTGTTGGATGCGGAATCCGATAGGGCGGATGACGCGGGAGCAAATGCAAATCACAGGCTCAATTCCATCCCGCGAGAATGTGATGCACCAGCTCCTTCAAATGTGACGAAACTGTGAAGCACGAGAGCGTGAATTTCAAAAAATACGCTGGTCGCCAATGTTGCGCAACAGAATTCAAAAATCGACAGCTACCCTTTGATACGTATGGATACATCCGTGTCAAAGGGAGAAAGCCATGGCAAACTACAGTCCACAACACTTTGAGCCTCGGGCCAAGGCCGTCAACGTCAAGGGCGTTGCCAACCGCGCCGTCGCAACCGTTTTGACGGCGGGCCTCATCGCTCAGCCGCTCATGTCGCCGCTGGCGGCAATCGCCGCACCGTCAACCGATAACGGCGATTCTGTTCAGGGGGGGGGTAGTTCTGTAGAGAATACCG
>CABUTL010000291.1 GCA_902494375.1 uncultured Collinsella sp. | reverse complement strand
CTCTATGTGAGCGCCTACGGCGGCGGTACCGCCAATACCGAATTTGAGTTTATGACCGGCAACTCCATGGCCAACCTGGGCTCGGGCGTGTACCCCTACACCATCTACAACATGGAAACGACCGGGAATCTGGCAGAGCAGTTCAAGTCGCTCGGCTATTCCACCACCGCCATGCACCCCAACCACGCGACCAACTGGAACCGCGAGAACGTGTACAAGGACTTTGGCTTTGACCAGTTCCTGTCCATCAACGACTTCCAGGGAGCCGACACCCTGCGCGGTATGGTGACCGACCAGGCGACCTACGACAAGATTCTTGAGCTGCTCGACCAGAACGCCGATCCGCAGTTTATCTTCGACGTGACCATGCAGAACCACTCGGGCTACGACACGGGCCTGCTGCCGGCCGACAAGCAGATGCATCTCAACATCGACACGACCGACCTGGACACCAAGACCGTCGAGGACGGCACGCTGTCCGATGTCGACGAGTATGTCTCGTGCATCGAGCAGTCCGACCAGGCGCTGCGCTACTTCCTCAACGCCTTGAGCAAGCTCGACCGTAAGGTGGTCGTGGTGTTCTGGGGCGACCACCAGCCGTTCTTCCCGTCCAAGTTCAACGACAAGTGGTTTACCGACGAGGACGACGCCACCCACCAGGAGCGCTTGTGGCAGACTGACTACATCATTTGGGCCAACTACGACGTTGCCGGCTGCGACCAGACGAGTGAGGTCGACGACCTGTCCACCAACTACCTGTCCACCCAGCTGATGCAGCTGATCGGTGCACCGCTGACCGACTACCAGAAAGCGCACATGACGCTGCGCGAGTCGCTGCCCGCCATCAACTCGGTCGGCTACGAGGACGCCAGCCTGCGCTGGGCGCTCTCCTCCAACGTCACCGGTGACGACGCCGCCGCAGCAGCCGCCACCAAGGCGCGTGAGGATTACGCCAAGATGCAGTACTACGAGATGTTCCGCGACGGCAAGAACGTGTACACCGAGCACTTCCAGACCGAGGCCAACGAGACCGACCCCAACCTGGCACCGGGTACGACCAAGATCAAGTAACGGCGCGTCTTAACTGGTTCGTCTGCCCGGCGGCGCGGAATGTAAGGTTCCCTGCTCGGACAGTCCTGCTCGCACGGAGAGCACATTAAGTGCTCTCCGGCTCGTGCGGAACTCGCGATGAACCTTACATTCCGCGTCGCCGGGCAGACGCCTCGGTGTTGAAGCGCGGCTTGTCATGGGGGCACCTGCTGAACATATATAAGTTGAAGGCCACGTTATGTGGCCTTCTTTGTTTGCGGAAAGTGTGTCCCGGAATTCTTGTCTGGAATGGGATGCAGTTTCCGCTTGCGGAGTCTCCACTCAACAGAAAACCCGGGTGGCCTGTTTTTTGGCTACCCGGGTTTTTGGGTTGTCGATATGTTCGACTGGCTACTAGTGGGTCTTGCGGCGCTTGATCAGCATGATGAGGGCTATCACTACGAGCGTTGCTCCCGCTGCTGCTGCGGTGGCGACTAGGGCGAATGTTTGGTCGCCGGTGCCTGCGAGGTTCTTGACTGAGGTTGTAGCCTTGACGCCGGTCTTGGTTCCTTCATCTGACTTTGGCTTGTCCGGGCTCGTCGGGGTCTCAGGCGTTGCCGGAGTCTCGGGGTCCTTTGAGCCTTCGGAGTCGGTGGGGCCGGCGGTGTTTACCAGCGTATGGTCCAGGAACTTCTTGGCGCCCGCACTTGCCTGTGAGAACAGGCGGCGCGTGCGGATCGGGGTGGCATTCACCGTTGTGGGTGCTGTCTCCTCGGTCGCGATATTCACGAGCGTCACACCGGTATCGAGGCCAACATCGTTGTAACCCACATGGCAGTAGTACTGCGCGCCGTCATCATCTGCGGTCAGGTCAATCCCAAGCGTCGAGGCCGTCCCGGCTGCGAGGTTGCCATCGGCAGCCACACGCTTGAACTCGGTCTCGCCGCGACCCTTGCGATACCACATATATGTCGGCGCCAGCTCCGTTTCGCTACCGTCGGCACCGAGCTGCGTCACGTTGCCGATAGCCGAGAGCGTTAGGTGGCTTCCCGCCGCGCGCTCAACCGAGGATTCGTATTCGACACTCTCCCCCTCTTCAACATCCGCCGCAGGTCCGCTCACGCTCATCGTCATGCCCTCGGGCATGGTCTTGACCGTGATGATTGCCGAGCGAATGCCCGTTTCGTTCGTTGAACCATTCTTAACGGCGGCAATGGCAAATCGATACTCCGTATTGGGCTGCAACCCGTCCCAGGTAAGCGAGGTCTGCGTATTGTCGGCG
>CABUTL010000290.1 GCA_902494375.1 uncultured Collinsella sp. | reverse complement strand
TTGGCCGAGGGCGTGGCCTATGCTCGTTGCTATTTTGCCGCCATGGTTGCGGCGCTGCTGCTCAATATGGGAACGGCATTGCTGCGCGCCGTGGGCGACACGCGCGGGCCTGCTGTGATCATCGCTTCCGGCTGCCTTGTTAATGCGGTGCTGGATGTCATCTTTGTTGCCGTGCTTCATATGGAGGCGCTGGGCTGCGGTATCGCGGTGGCGCTGACCATTTGCTCCAACGCCACGATGATCGTGATTCGCATGATGCACGCACCGGGTGCGTGGCGGCTTTCGCTGTCCAAACTCGGCATTGATCCTGGCATTTGTAAGAGCATGATCTCGTGTGGTCTGCCGCTTGGCTTTCAGTCTGCTGCGTATTCGATTTCCAACGTTTTGATTCAGGTGTCGGTCAACTCGTTTGGCGCCGATGTCACCACGGCGTGGGGTCTTTCGGGTCGTTTGGATGGCATTGTCTGGATGGTTACCGAGGCGCTTGGCGTGTCGATCACCACGTTCTCGGCACAGAACTTTGGCGCGCGCAACTACGAGCGCATGCGCAAGGGCTACCATACGTCGCTCGTGCTGTCGTTTATGCTCATTGGTGGCCTGTCTGCCGTGCTGCTGGTGTTCTCGGGTCCGTTGTCGCGTCTGTTTGTCGACGATGCTTCGATTTCGGCGTACACCACGACGATCCTTCATTTCATCGCGCCGTTCTACGCGATTTTCTCGATTATCGAAAACGCGTCGGGCTCCATTCGCGGTGCCGGCGTGAGTTTGCAGCCCATGCTGCTCACGATTTTTGGCACTGTCGTGCTCAGGGTGATCTGGGTGTTTGCGATTATGCCGTTCGATCCGTCGCTTGAGCACCTGCTGCTGGTTTACCCCGTAACCTGGCTCATCACGGCCACGATGTTTACCATCTACCACCACAGCGGCAACTGGTTAGGCCGCGCCACTGCCTAATGATTCCTTGGGGACGGAGGAAAACGGATCATTTCTCTCCGTCGTGATGTCGATGATCCGTTTTCCTCCGTCCCCTACGGATCATTTAGTATTCGATGCCTTGACGGGCTAGGAGGCCTTCGTCGAAGTAATGTTTGATGGGGCGCATTTCGGTGACCAGGTCGGCAAGATCGGCCAGTGGCAACAGGCCTCGGCCGGTGAGCACGAGCTCCGTGGTGGCGGGCTTTATCGCGATCAACGCTTCGACATCCTCGCGCGTCACGAAGCCGCGGCGCATGGCCTCGCCGAGTTCGTCCAAAATCAGAACGTCGACCTGTGATATCTGCTCGCGCGCCAGCTCCATGATCTGTGCGGCGCAAGCCTCGGGCGTGTCACGGTCGGCCTGTACAATGCGCAGTCCCAGGCGCGGTGCGGCATCGTGTTCGGCGCAGTGTAGCTTCTTGGCAAACTGCAGCATGAGCACGTTAAGTCCATAGCCCGTGGCGCGCAGCGCGAGCCCCAGCGCAGCCGTCGTCTTGCCCTTGCCGTCGCCCGTATAGATTTGAACCTTGCCGACTTCCAGTGATGCCATCTCTGTCCTTTCGTGCCCGTCGTCGGTTTATCGCCGTCCGGGTTGGGTATTCTAGATAGCATTATCAACCCCAGTAGATGGAGTTCAAGCAGATGGAGATGGATGACAACAAACGTAGACGGAATATGATCCTCTACGTGCTCATCGCCTTCGTCGTCTACCTCGTGCTCTCGACCGTTCTGTTCCCCAACATCGGTCACACGCAGCAGATTACGAAGACCGATTACTCGACGTTTGTCAAAGCGCTCGATAAGAAGAGCGTCGACAAGGTCGAGTACAACACGGACGATTACACCATTTATTACACCAAGAAGGGCGAGGACGAGAACATCGCCTACAAGACGACCGGCGTGCCGAATGACGCGGGCTTTACCGATCGCGTGCTTGAATCCGGTGCGTCCCTGGAATCGGTCGTTCCCGATAAAAACTCGGGTCTGATGACCTACTACCTGCTCACACTCATCCTTCCCATGGCGATTTTCTTCCTCATCGGTTGGTGGCTCAATCGTCGCATGAAGAAGGCCATGGGCGATGACGGTCCGTCGATGAACTTTGGCGGCGGTTTTGGCGGCGGCGGACTGGGCAAGTCCGGTGCTCGCGTTATCGCCTCCAAAGATGTGGGCGTGACCTTTAAGGACGTCGCTGGCCAGGAAGAGGCCAAGGAATCCCTCAAGGAGGTCGTCGACTTTCTGGAGAAGCCGCAACGCTACGAGGAGATCGGCGCCAAGCTGCCACGCGGTGCCCTTCTTGTCGGCCCTCCGGGTACCGGTAAAACCCTGCTCGCCAAGGCTGTG
>CABUTL010000289.1 GCA_902494375.1 uncultured Collinsella sp. | reverse complement strand
CGGCGATGCGGTCGGGGCCGATCTCGGCCGGATCGTCGTAGTGTACGGGCATGCCGGTCTTGAGGCCCGGCCCCACGGTGAGCACGCGTCCTGTGCAGGTGCGGGAAAGCGCCGCCTTCCACGGGCGTTCGAGCGCCGGCACCACGCAGCTCAGCACTGCGGCCGCGGGAACGAGCGCGCCGGGCATGCCCGCATCGGCCGCCAGCGCGCCCATGACCTGCGCGAGCCTCATGCGCGCCTCGTCGGCCGTAATGCTCGATGGCGTCGTGGTCTCGCACGTCGCAAGCGGGCATTCCTGCGCCGCGGCCGAATCCTCTGCAAACAGGCCAAAGCGAATGAACGTGTTACCCACGTCGACCGTCAATATATATGCGCACCCATTAAGCATCGTCGGCGCTCCTTTCGTCTGCCCAGCAGTATATCGCCTACCTAAACCAGTCATCCCAAAATGACTAGCTTGCGGCTATACTGATGCGCGGTCGTTTGCGAGCTCACGCGACGGCCTTTGGTAACCCGACTTCCCGCGCCGCATCCGTAGCGGCGCTCCCGGGGGAAGCGGATATACGCAAAGGAGTTCAATATGAGCAATCCCTCGAACCGCGCCTCGATGCGCGGGCAACTCACGCTGCGTGGCGTCGTCATCGGCGTCCTTGGCTGCGTGATCATCACGGCAAGCTCGGCCTACACGGCCCTCAAGATGGGCGCCCTCCCCTGGCCAATCATTTTCGCTGCCGTCATCTCGCTGTTCTTCCTGAAGCTCATGGGCAACGCCAGTCTCAACGAGGCCAACGTCACCCACACCATCATGTCCGCGGGCGCCATGGTCGCCGGCGGCCTGGCGTTTACCATCCCGGGCGCCTGGATGCTGGGCTATGCCGACCAGATCAGCTGGCTCGACATGTTTATCGTGGCGCTCGCCGGCACCATCCTGGGCCTG
This sequence comes from uncultured Collinsella sp., assembly GCA_902494375.1. GTDB lineage: Bacteria > Actinomycetota > Coriobacteriia > Coriobacteriales > Coriobacteriaceae > Collinsella. The sequence continues at coordinate 1,390 of CABUTL010000289.1, read as the reverse complement.
CTGGCCACCGCGCTCATCCACCGTCACTTTATCGTGGACGCCGCGCTGGAGTTCCCCACCGGCAACGCCGCAGCTCAGACCCTACGCGCCACCGAGGCCGGCGGCAAGACCGGTAAGCAGCTCTTTGGCTCCATGGCCATCGCAGGCATCTACAGCGTGCTGCGCGACGCCCTGGGCGTGGTGCCCAGCATGCTGTGCACGCTCAACATCCCCGGCGTGACCTTTGCCATCTACAACTCGCCCATGCTGCTGTCCATCGGCTTCCTCGTGGGCTTCGCCCCGGTCGCTTTCTGGTTTGCCGGCGCCCTGTTGGGCAACTTTGGCATCATCGTGGGCGGCACCGCTGCCGGTCTGTTCGACGTTATGACTGCGCAAGGCATCGTCAAGTCCCTGGGCATGGGCCTCATGATGGGCTTTGGCGTCGCCGTCGTCCTCAAGGACATCCTGCCGCAGGTCGCCGGTATCGTCCGCGGTCTTGCCGCCGACAGCTCCACCGACACCGACGAGCAGTCGCTCATCTCGGGCTCCCTTAAACTCGACGCCGGCATCATCGGCCTGGGCGCTGCCGCCATCGCCGTGATCGTCGCCATCGCGCTCGACCTTGGTCCCGTCCCGGCCGTCATCGTGACGCTGTTCACCTTTGTCACCACCATCATGAGCGCACAGAGCTGCGGCCAGACGGGCATCGACCCCATGGAGATCTTTGGCCTCATCGTTATGCTCATCGTGGCTGCCTTCGCGCAGCTCGCGCAGGTTAAACTGTTCTTTATCGCCGGCATCGTGGCCGTAGCGTGCGGCCTTGCGGGCGACGTCATGAACGACTTTAAGGCCGGCGCCGTGCTGGGCACCAACCCGCGTGCACAGTGGGTCGGCCAGGCCATCGGCGGCATCGTGGGCGCCCTGGTCGCTGCCGCCGTCATGGTCGCGCTCGTAACCGCCTATGGTCCGGACGCCTTTGGACCCGACAAGAGCTTTGTGGCCGCGCAGGCAAGCGTCGTCGCCACCATGGTCTCGGGCATCCCGAGCGTGCCGTGGTTTGCGGGCGGCTTTATCGCCGGCATCGTCATGTACTGGCTCGGCATTCCGGCCATGATGATCGGCCTGGGCGTGTACCTGCCGTTCTACATGTCGCTCACGGCTTTCCTGGGCTCCTGCGTTAAGCTCGCCTACGACAAGTGGTCCGCCCACCGCGACGCCACCGCTGGTCTTTCTGACGAGGAGAGGGCTGCCAAGGATGCCGCCTTCCAGGAACAGGGCCTGGTTGTCGCCAGCGGCCTGCTCGGCGGCGAGTCCATCGTCGGCGTTATCCTGGCGTTTGTCTCCGTGGGCTTAAGCCTGCTGGGCTAAGCTGAGCAGCTGCTCGACAGCAACCATATTGCCTACGGCTTTT
>CABUTL010000288.1 GCA_902494375.1 uncultured Collinsella sp. | reverse complement strand
CGGACGCTGGCCAGGCTGGGCAGGGCGCGACTCCGGCTGACGTGTACGATTCGGCTGGCGCGGATCGGAAGCACTAGGCATGCGAAACCTCCTCGTTTTTACGATCGAGCCACGTCTGCAAAAACAGGCTGGCGGCAATCATGTCAATCTTGCCCCTCATCTGCTTTTCGTTGAGGCCCTGCTCGCGCAGGATACGCTTGGCCTCTTGCGAGGACAGACGCTCGTCCTCAAACTCTAGCGGAAGATCGAGCTCGTCGGCAATCTTTTGCGCCACGGCGGCAACGCGCTCGGCCTGGGGGCCGGGCTCACCGGCCATGGTCAAGGGACGTCCGCTTACCAGGATATCGGGCTCATAGTCCTCGACCAAGTAGCGAAACGTCTTTGCCATGCCAGTGACCTCGGCAGCCGGAAGCACCTTGACGGGCATCGCCATCTTGCCATCACGGCTCGAGACGGCGATGCCGATCCTGGTCTCCCCTATGTCCAGCGCAAGCGCGACCACAGCGACTACCTAGATTCTTAGGCGCCGAGCGCGGTCTTGGCGGCCGCGAGGGCATCGGCGATGCCGGCGGCGTTCTTGCCACCAGCCTGAGCCATGTTGGGACGGCCGCCACCGCGACCGTCGACCAGGCCCGCGATCTGCTTGATCACGTTGCCGGCGTGGAAACCGGCCTTGACGGCGTCATCAGAGCCGGCGGCGAGCAGGGCCGGGGTGCCCTTCTCAGTCACGCTGGCGACGACACAAGCGACAGGGCCGGCGACCTTCTGGTGCACGGTATCCCATACGTTGCGCAAGTCGGCAGCTTCAAGGCCCTGGAGCTCAGCAACGACCAGCTTGTAGCCGCCGAGCTCGACAGCACCCTCGATGGCACTGGAAATGGCGTCGGAGGAGCCACCGGTCAGAGCCTTTTTGAGCTTGTTGGACGTCTCGCGCAGCTCGGCCTGCAGGTTCTCCACACGGGCGGGAACCTCGTCGACGCGGCACTTGAGCGCAGCGGCAGCGGCGTCAACAAGTGCCAGGCGGTCGGCCATGTAATCGAGAGCGCCCATAGAGGTCACGGCCTCGATACGGCGGACATTGGAGCCTGTGGAGGACTCGGAAATAATCTTGAACAGGCCGATCTCGGCGGTGTTGGCAGCGTGCGTGCCACCGCAGAGCTCACGGGAGAACGGCTGGTCCTCGGCGCCCACGGAGACGACGCGGACGACATCGCCGTACTTCTCGCCAAACAGAGCGACAGCGCCGGCAGCCTTAGCCTCGTCGATGCCCATGACACGGGTCACGACCGGCTTGGAGGCGAAGATCTGCTGGTTGACCAGGTCCTCGACAGCCTTGAGCTGCTCGGAGGAAAGGGCCTCGAAGTGCGTAAAGTCAAAGCGCAGGTGCTCGGGCGTCACCAGCGAGCCGGCCTGGGACACGTGCTCGCCCAGGACCTGCTTAAGGGCGGCGTCGAGCAGGTGCGTGGCGGTGTGGTTGCGGCGCAGGAAGCCACGGCGCTCGGCGTCGAGAGCGGCGGTCACAGCGGCACCAGCAGAAAGCGAGCCCTCGGCAACGTGGGCGACATGAGCATACAGGCCGTTGTGGTTCTTGGTATCGGAAACGGTCAGAACAACGCCCTCGGCGGAAAGCTTGCCGGCGTCGCCCTGCTGGCCGCCCATCTCGGCGTAGAACGGGGTGCGGTCGAGCACGACCTCGACGTCCTCGCCGGCGGCAGCGGAATCGACAGACTCGCCGTTGCGCACGATGGCGACAACCTTGGCGCCCTCGATCACATCGTTGTCATAGCCGTCGAACTCGGTCGCAGCGACCTTGTCGGAAAGCTCAACCCACACGTCGTTGAAGCTGCCCCATGCGTCGCCCTTGGCATTGGCGCGGGCGCGGGCCTTCTGGTCCTCCATGCAGGCAGTGAAGCCGTCCATGTCGACGTCGTGGCCAGCGGTGCCGGCGATCTCGACGGTTAGGTCGATGGGGAAACCAAAGGTGTCGTGCAGCTTAAAGGCAACATCGCCCGGAAGCACAGCGCCCTCGGCAAGCGCTGCCAGTGCCTCATCCAGGTAGACGCGACCGTTGTCGAGCGTCGTGGAGAAGCGCTCCTCCTCGGAGGCAACGATACCCTTGACGAGCGCGACGTTCTTGAGCAGCTCGGGATAAGCCTCGCCCATCTGAGCGTTAACCTCGTCGATGAACTTGGTCAGGAAGGCGCCCTCGATGCCCAGCAGGCGACCGTGGAACACGGCGCGGCGGAGCAGGCGGCGAAGGACGTACTCGCGACCCTCGTTACCGGGCAGGATGCCGTCAGAGATCATGAAGTCGACGGCACGGGAGTG
>CABUTL010000287.1 GCA_902494375.1 uncultured Collinsella sp. | reverse complement strand
TCGCCTCGGTGACCAAGGAGCTCTCTGCCCTTCCCGCCGATGCCGATATGGAGGCCATCGCCGGTGCCATCACCCACGGCTCTCTCATGGGCGCTCGCGGTAACTCCGGCGTTATTACCTCGCAGATTCTTCGCGGCGTGGCCGAGGGCCTTGTCTCTGCCGACGAGCCTATTACGTCCGCCAACATTGCCTTCGCCTTCCGTCGTGCCGTCAAGGTCGCCTTCCAGGCTGTCCGCAAGCCCATCGAGGGCACGATCCTCACGGTCCTGCGCGATGTCTCGACCAAGGCCGATGAGTGCGAGAAGAAGAAGTTCTCGGCCGAGGATGCGCTCGATGCTATCGTCGTCGAGGCGTACCAGTCCGTCGCCCGCACACCCGACCTGTTGCCCGTTCTGAAGGAGAACGGCGTGGTCGACTCCGGCGCCTTCGGCTTTGCTATCTTCCTGGAGAACTTTGTTGCCGCCGCGCTTGGTCGCAGCACCGTGGTCGAGGATTTCTCCGCTACGTTTGACTCCGCCGGCTCTGCCCGCGATGCCGCTCTTGGCCGCGTTGAGATCGAGGCTAACGACGACTGGGAGGGCTCGGAGTTCCGCTACTGCAACGAGTTTCTCTTTAAGGCCGACGCCCCGTTTGACGAGGACGAATGCCTTAAGTTCCTAGGCTCCATGGGCGACTGTGAGCTGCTCGTGGGCGCCTATCCCGACTACAAGATCCATGTGCACTCCAATACCCCCAACCTGGTGCTCGAGCACATGCTGCAGCTCGGTCAGATCTATGAGGTCTTTATCCACAACATGGAGATGGAGGCCCACGACCGTACCGCTAAGATCCACGAGGATCAGGAAAAGGCCGCCGAGCCCGCCAAGGCGCTGGGCTTTGTCGCCGTTGCCGCCGGTTCCGGCGAGGCCGACATCCTCAAGTCCCTTGGCGTCGACGTGGTCGTCTCCGGTGGCCAGACTATGAATCCCTCGACCGCCGACCTGCTGGGCGCGGTGGACCAGGTCAACGCGACCTCGGTCATCATCTTGCCCAACAACGGCAACATCCGCATGGCCGCTGAGGCTGCTGCCTCAGCCTGCACCGACAAGAAGGTCGCCGTCGTTCCCACCAAGACCGTCCCGCAGGCCTTCTCCGCGCTGTTCGCAGTCCTGCCCGATTCCGAGCTCGAGGATGCCGTCGCCGCCATGGTCGACGCCATCAGTGAGGTCCGCGATGGTGAGGTCACCCGCGCCGTGCGCGACTCCAGTGCCTCTGACGGTTCTCCGATTCACTCCGGTGACGTCATGGGTATCATCGCCGGCTCCATCGACGTGGTCGGCTCCGACGTGAAGCAGGTCACGCTCGACTGCATCAACCGCATGCAGGAGGAAGAGGAGGGCGACGCGCTGACGATTCTGGCCGGCGAGGAGCTGTCCGATGAGGCCTTCCAGGAGATCGTCGACGCCATCGAGGAAGCTCAGCCCGACTTGGAGATTGACGCCCATCGTGGCGAGCAGCCGCTCTATCCCGTGATCTTCTCGATCGAGTAGGCATCTGCCCATGTCCGAGCTCTGCTCCGTGCCGCGCGTCTCGGAGCGCTTTGCCCAGAGCAATGCGCTCGACGAGGATATCGCGCGACTCAAATATGTTTCGGGTAAACGTGAGGAGGCCCTTCGCCGTCTGGGAATTAGGACGGTGGGGGACCTCCTTCTCCATATCCCTCATCGATACCTCGACTTTACCCGTTCGTGGTCCATCGAGATGGCGCCCATCGGTACCGTGTGCACCATCATCGCCACGGTCGACCGCATCGTCCAAAAGCAGCCGCGTCCGCGCATGCAGGTGACCGAGGTATCGCTGGTGGACGAGACGGGCGTGTTGCAGGTCGCCTTTTTCCGCCAGCCCTGGATTGCCCAGCAGCTTAAACAGGGCGACCGCCTGGCCGTGATGGGCAAGGTCGAGTTTGCCTACGGTTTTAAGCAGATGGCCTCGCCGCACTTTGAAAAGCTCGATGACGGGCGTGCTGCGGGCACCATCCTGCCGGTCCATTACGTGAGCGATGGCGTGAGCCAGGCGTGGATGCGCCGCATCGTAAGCGGCGCGCTCGAGGTCGTCGGCAATCCGTTCGATCCGATTCCCGCGCCGCTGCGCGCAAAGCGGAAGCTCATGAGCAATGCCCGCGCGTTGCGTTCGATCCACTTTCCATCGAGTATGGCAGAGCGCGATATCGCGCGCGCACGGCTTGCCTACGAGGAGTGCCTCTACCTGCAGCTGGCGCTGCGCCTGCGCAACGTCGGCGTCCTGGTCGATGTGGTTCCCTATGCCCACACCGCGGGCCAGCACCTGGCCGCGCTTAAGCAAG
>CABUTL010000286.1 GCA_902494375.1 uncultured Collinsella sp. | reverse complement strand
GTAGGCAAGCGGGGCGATCTCAATCACGCCGCGCTCCATAAGCTCATCGGTGCGCTCGCGATCCATCATGTCAAAAAGGGCATCGTAGAGCGGACGCATGTAGGGATCGATCTTTTCCTCAAGGGTACCGGGCAAAAAGCCCAGGTTCTCCCCCGCCTCGACAACCGGACGTGTCAAGATCAGACGGCCCACCTCGTGACGCTTGAGCGCGGCAACGGCGAGCGCCATAGCCAGATAGGTCTTACCGGTACCGGCAGGACCCAAGCCAAACGTGATGGTATGCGAGCGGATGGCATCCACATAGCGCTTTTGCCCGAGCGTCTTGGGGCGAATGACGCGGCCGCGATACGAAAGCAGCACGTCATCGCGAAGCGACGTAGCCTCGTGCTCACCGTCGCGCAAGACAGCCAGGCAGCGAGAGACATCGTCGGCAGACAGCGTGCGCCCGGCGGCCGCCTCGCGAAAAGCGTGCTCGAAAAAGCGCGCCACGAGTTCGACCTCGTCCGGGTCGCCGCTCACGGCGATGCTATCGCCACGGGCGACCACATGAGCGCGAACCAAGCTCTCGAGCGCACGAAGGACGCCGTCGCCGGCGCCCAAAACGCGCGAGGGATCAATTCCCTCGGGAACGGTAAGTCTAATCTTCGAGGCTTCCATGAACCTCCCTGCGTGCATGGACCAAGCCGGAATCATCGACTCCGATGATAGCAACATCGAGCAGGCACGGGGCTGTAAGTCCACAGGTATCGTCAAGACGGGCATGATGGAACGAGCCGAGCGTCAGGTTGTCACCATACTCGAGCACGGCACGCTCGACCGTGCCCACGCGACGACGAGCGTCGGCAATGGCGAGCTCCTGTGCGGCGGCCCGCATACGGCGGCTGCGCTCGGCCATAACCTCGGGCGGCACCTGGCCGGGCATCTCGGCAGCAAGGGTGCCGGGACGCTTGCTGTAGCGGAACACGTGCATACGCGAGAAACCCACACGGCGGCACAGCGCCAGCGACTCCTCGAACTCCTCGTCCGTCTCGCCAGGGAAGCCGACAATAACGTCGCAAGAAAGTGACGCCTGCGGCAGATTGGCGCGAATCATGCGCACCGTGTCCTCAAAGGCCTCGGCACTATAGGGACGGCCCATGCGATGCAGGGTCGCCGTGCAGCCGGACTGCACGGGCAGGTGCAAAAACGGGGCGATACGCTGCGGGTAGCGCGCCATAACCTTAAGCAGGCGCTCGGAGATATCCATAGGCTCGACCGAGGAAATGCGCACATGCGGAATAGACGTGCGCTCCATGATGGCCTCGAGCAGCTCATCGATTTCGACGTGCTCGTCGGTCGCGCTCTTGCCATCGTAGGCACCCAGGTTCACACCGGTCAGCACCACCTCGGGCACGCCGGCCTCCTGGGTCTCGCGAACTTGCTCGAGCACGGACTCGACGGGCACGGAGCGCTCGGGGCCGCGCGCCTTCCACACAATGCAATAGGTGCAGCGATGGTTGCAGCCATCCTGAATCTTCACGCCCAGGCGAGAGCGACCGAGCGCATCGACCACCTCGCCATCGCTGCAGGCGGGAACGCTATCGGACTCAACACCCAGCAGCTCGCATACACGTTCGGCGACATCTATCTTGGACGGCTCGGCAATCACGCGATCCGAAAGCTCCGACAGCTCCTCGGGATGCAAATTGACCACGCATCCGGTCACGACCACATAGGGCTCGTTTGGATGGGCCAGCGCATGACGGACGGCCTTACGGGTCTTGGCCTCGGCCTCGCCCGTAACGGCACAAGTGTTAATGACGATCAGATCGGCATCCTGGGGCTCCACAATAGCAAAGCCCAAGCGCATAAGATCGGCAGTGATACGGTCAGACTCAACCCGGTTGACACGGCAGCCGAGGTTGACGACGGAAATATGGGGTGCGAGCACGCGGGCTCCTTAATCGAGGATATCGTCGAGGGCACTCTTGATACGGTCGGTCACCGACTTCTTACCGGAAGTGACGTCATCGCCCATCTCATCGGCAAAAGCACGGAGCAGCTCGCGCTGCTTATTGGAGAGATTGATGGGAACAACCACGCGCAGTTGCACGATCAGGCGGCCACGCGAACCGCCACCGCCAATGCGCGGCATTCCGTAATTATTGACGCTCACGGTGTCACCGTACTGTGTGCCGGAGGGGACGCACAGCTTGACGACCTCGTCGGGCATAATGCCCTCGACCTCGATCTCGCAGCCGAGCGCAGCCTGCGCAATCGAGATATCGCTCACCAGGTACAGGTCGTCACCGTTGCGCTTAAAGCGCTCATGGTCGGCAACGCGCACGTTGACAATCAGGTCGCCCG
>CABUTL010000285.1 GCA_902494375.1 uncultured Collinsella sp. | reverse complement strand
GACGATCGAGGGGCCGTGGACGCCGACGAACCAGAAGAGACTCATGGCGCCGTAGATCACAGCGAGGCCGATGTAGCCGTCGGCGGCGGTGAACAGGGGCTGGAACACCTGGATGACGCCCTGGGCAAAGCAGAAGCCAAAGGCAGCGCGGAAGACGATGTCAAAGACCCAAAAGACCGTGATGCAGACGGAGAAGGGGATGATGTCCTTAAAGGTCTGCGAAATGTTGGGCGGAACCTGATCGGGCATCTTGACGGTGATGTTGCGCTTGATAAAGAACTTATAGATGATGCCGGTCACAAACGCAGCGATGAAGGCGGTCAGCAGGCCCTTGGAGCCAAGGTAGGTGGTGTTGAAGCCGCTGGCAGCGTCCGTGGCGATGGTGTCGCTCGAAAGGAGCAGGAAGCCGATGATGGCCGCGCACATGCACGAGATAAAGTTGATCTGGTTGTTCTTGGGCAGGTCGCGGTTCTGAGCGTCGGCGAAGTGCTTGGCCGTGGTGGCGGCACAGGCGATGGCCAGGATGCCCATGGAGTAGTTGTAGCACTTCCACAGGGCGTTGTTGATGTCATCGGGCCAGTAGAAACCCCAGATGTTGGGGACCGAGGCTACCAGACAGAAGATGGACGAGAAGATGATGATGGGGATGACGGAGATAAAGCCGTCGCGGATCGCCTTGAGGTACTTGTTGCGGGCGATCGCGTTGAAAAAGGGCTGGCCTTTTTCGATGGTGGCGATGAGTTGCTCCATGCAAAGCTCCTAAGAGTCGGTGGGTTAGCAACGATGGTAGCTTTTGACTTTCGGTTGCCAAAATGTTGACGTTGCCATTTTGTGACACAAAAAAAGAAGCGAACCGGTGGTTCCTGTGCCTGCGAACCGTCGATTCCTTACGCGTAAACGTTTGAGCCGCCCGGTGGCTCTGTGTTTGCACAATGGCAACGTTAACATTTGAGCGGCAAAAGCCGTTCGTGGAAGCAAGATTGTCGGTGAACGGTAGGTTTTGGGTGGTAAGCGTATTGAGGAGGAGGCGTTGGATATACTTGAAAGCGTTTAAAATGACTGCGCAGGATGTCATCAATGGCATCGTTGACATAGAAAGATCTCCTATGGACGCTGTTAAAAAATCGGTATCCGTCAAAGACGTGGCGCGCCTCGCGGGCGTCTCGGAGCAGACGGTCTCACGCACCGTGCACGATTCACCCAGCGTGCGCCCCGAGACCAAGGAGCGCGTGCGCGCCGCCATGCGCGAGCTTGGCTATCGTCCAAACTTTGCCGGCCGGTCGCTGCGTCGCGGCAAGTTCAAGACTGTCGGCGTCGCCATGTTCAACATTACCGGTACCGGTAACCTCGACCGTATGGAGGGCTTTGCCGCCGCCGCCGACAAACACGGCTATGCCATCACCCTTACTAAAGTAGATGGACACCCCTATACCCTCGAGAGCGCATCGTCGCGCATGAGCGCACTGCCGGTGGACGGCATGGTTGTGATCATGAATCGCATGCCGGCGGACTTTGGTACCTTTGAGCCGCTGCCCGGTATGCAGACGGTGCTCGTTACCATGTTGGAGCACCCGCTGTGCTCGACGGTCGATAACGACCAGTTTGATTGCTCGCGCCAGGTTGTCGAATACTTGCTAGGACAGGGGCACAAGACCGTGCACTTTATATCGTGTCCCGAGCGCTCGCTTTCGGGCATGCAGCGCGAGGAGGGCTGGCGCGAGACTTTGCGTGCGCATGGTATTGAGCCGCCGCGATTCATCCGTGGCGATTGGACGGCGCAGAGCGGGTATGCTGCCGGTCAGGCTCTGGCGGACGATCCGACCTGTACTGCCATTTATGCCTCCAACGACGCCATGGCCTACGGCTGCATTCGCGGGCTCGAGTCGCGCGGAAAGCGCGTGCCCGAGGACGTGAGCGTGGTGGGCGTTGACGACAGCCTGGGCGAGATCGTGCCCGATCGTCGTCTGACCACGGTGCGCTTTAACAACAAGCGTGTCGGCATGTGGGCGGTCGACAAGATCGCCGGCGCCGAGGGGGTTGCGCCTGGCGTGGAACACATGCTGATTCCCGGCGTGCTCGTAAGGGGCGATACGGTACGCGATTTGCGCTAGGGGCGGACCTGTTTGGATTGTCGCTAAACGTGTTTGATATTGTTCGAATTAGTTTAAAAAACGTTCACGGGCAAAAATCGACCGTTCATAGTGCATAATTGCGTTTTGCATTGTTCCTTTTTGTTTGAATGTTATTGTTTCTAACATACACAGCGCAGCGCGTATGCCCGGACGCGATGCTCTCCGTTGGTTCATATGTGAAAGGAACGCAATATGGCAACCAAAGAAGAAATCTCGATGGTTGGATT
>CABUTL010000284.1 GCA_902494375.1 uncultured Collinsella sp. | reverse complement strand
GCGGCGGGCCTGCTTTCGCCCGACGCTTTTGATGATGGCCGGGGCGGTGCCTACAACAGTTGGATCCTCACGCACGCTTCCATCGATATCGTTGAGCACAGCTATGGTAAGCCGCGCATCGAGATGAGCGAGGACCTGTTTGAGGAAATCCGCCGAGCCAAGCGCGAGAACTACGAGAAGATCTATAGCAAGGGCGGTATCGAAGGCGATTCCGAGGTGGAGCTGCGCGAGGCGTTCGAAAAGCTCTACGACTGTTGCCTGCGGGATCTAAACAGTGGTGACGAGTCCTCGTACATCTTTAAGCACCATATTTCGCGCATTGAGCAGCAGCTTTCCTACTACGATCGCACCTATGCCTGGCAGGACGACAAGGATCAAGCCGTGGTGGATTATATCGCGAGCATGACGGACGGTTATTTCTGCGAACTGACGAGCAAGCTGTTCCCTGGTCTGGAGTTTCCGCACCGTACCTATATTAACGAACGGTAGTTCGTATATATTCGGTATACTGGTTAGTTGAAAACGTTTTTGATTGATGCACGGGATGGCTATGGACGACCTTTTTTCTGCCTCGACGCGCGAGCGTTCCTTTAAAAATGCGCCGCTCGCGGTGCGCATGCGACCCAATTCGCTCGACGAGTACGTGGGCCAGCAAAAGGCCGTCGGTAAGGGCTCGTGGTTGCGTGCCGCGATCGAGCACGACGTGCTTTCGAGCGTGATTCTGTACGGGCCGGCCGGTACGGGTAAGACGACGCTGGCCCACATTATCGCCAACCATACCAAGAGTGAGTTTGTCGAGGTCAGCGCTGTGACGGGCACCGTGAAGGACCTGCGTCGCGTGATCGACGAGGCCAAGACGCGCCTGAATACGTACGACCGCCGCACCATTCTATTCATCGATGAGATTCACCGCTTCTCTAAGTCGCAGCAGGATGCCCTGCTGCATGCAGTTGAGAACCGTACCGTCATTATGATTGGCGCTACGACGGAGAATCCGTACTTCGAGGTTAACTCGGCACTGTTGTCGCGTGGGCGTGTGGTGGAGCTTGAGCATCTGAAGGATGAGGATATCGCCACGCTTATCGAGCGTGCGCTCGAGGCGCCGCAGGGTTTGAACGGCAAGTTCTCGGCCGATGAGGATACGGTCACGACCATCTGCACGCTGGCAGCGGGTGACGCTCGCTCGGCGCTCACGACGCTCGAGCTTGCGAGCGAGATTGCCGTCACGCGTCCCGATACCGAGGGAACGCCGGCTCCGGCGGCGGGGGAGCGCTATCCCATCACCGTGGATGATGTGAAGATCGCCAACCCGCGTCGCGGCTTTACGTATGACAAAAACGGCGACATGCACTACGACATCATCAGTGCGTTCATCAAGTCCATGCGCGGTAGCGACCCCGATGCCACGATCTATTGGCTCGCGCGCATGATCGATGCTGGGGAGGATCCTAAGTTTATCGCTCGCCGTATTATGATTCACGCTTCTGAGGATGTTGGCAACGCCGACCCGCAGGCGCTTTTGGTGGCGCATGCCGCGTTTAAGTCTGCCGAGGTCATTGGCTATCCCGAGTGCCGCATTAACCTGGCTCAGGCTGCACTCTATGTGTGCTTGGCGCCTAAGTCAAACGCATGTGAGGCCTCGATTGACGCGGCGTTGGCCGATATTCATAGCAGCGGTTTACGTGAGGTGCCGAGTTATTTGCGCGATCGTCATCGCCCAGGTAGCGACGAATACGGTGTATACAAGTATCCGCATGATTATCCCGAAGGCTGGGTCGATCAGCGCTATTTGCCCGAGGGGCTGGAGCGTGGCGCGTTCTGGCAGCCTGCGGGCCGCGGCTGGGAAGAGTGGCGCGTAGAGCAAAGCGAACGCGACCGTAGCGGGAATGCACCGAAGTAGCTGCTGATAATTTTGTCCCACGTTGCTGCTCTTGGCATGTTCGGTCCCCTTTGGGGTACCATGGAAACCGTCTGTATATCGATTCCTTTGGGAGGCTTGTATGAGTCCCATTCAAATCGCCCTGCTGCTGCTCGCCGTTGCCGGCGTGTGGGCCATCGTTGAGCTCGCGCTTACCCTGCGTAAGACCCGCACCGTTGTCGACTCGCTCGATAAGACCGTGAACGACCTCAGCAACACCATCGCCGAGGCTCAGCCTGTGGTGGCAAAGCTCGATGGCGCTGTCGATGAGCTTACGCCGGCGCTTGCCCAGATGGAGCCGCTGCTTAAGTCGAGCAAGACGGCAGTTGATGCCCTTACCTCCAATCTCGTAGAGGTCGAAGCCGTGGTTCGCGACATTTCCGAGGTTACGGGCAGCATGGCCGAGGCCAGCAATGCTGTGTCGAGCGTGACCGACTCTGCCGCCGGTGCTGTG
>CABUTL010000283.1 GCA_902494375.1 uncultured Collinsella sp. | reverse complement strand
GGGGTCACGTAGTACATCCGCACGCCGTCGATGGTGTGGCCGGCGATGCCGGCGCAACCGTTGACGGTGTCGTTGCGGTCGCCCTTGGTCACATAGCCGAGCCAGCCGTCCTCGATTGTGTGAACCTGATACTTGAGCGTGCCGCGATCAACTCGGGCGCAAAGGAGGTCGTGCTGTCGGCACGGGTATCCCGCGAAGCCGTTGTCCCCGGCGCCGAAGTCGGTCACCTCGTCCAGCCAGCCGCCGCCCTTGAGGTGGAGGGAGTAGTGGACGGGGATGCGCTTGCCAGATGCCTTTGTGAAGCCGCCGGATGCCGCCTGAGCGGGCTTTGCCGCGGCAGGCTTGGCGGCGGTGGAGGGGGCGGGTGCCTTGCCGCCCTTCATGGCGTCGTACCACGCCTGGGCGCGCTGCATGTAATGGTCGCGCTGGGAGCCCGCAAGCTCGCCGGGGCAAGCCGTGGCGCTCCAGTAGCGGTGCGGGAACACGTTCTTGCACCACTCGGGGCGACCGAGGCCGTAGTACAGGCACAGGGCCGCGACCAGATGCGCGCCGCTCTCGATGGCCTTCTCGTGGACCGTCCACGGGTTGCTGCCGCTGTTCGCGTGCTCGATGGAGATGGTCGTGTCGTTGCCGCGTCCGGTGCCGATCCCATCGCCGCAGGCGTAGGCGCGGTCGAGATCGTTGACGTGCTGCACGATGTAGCCGTTGCAGTCGACCGAGTAGTGCGCCGAGCAGCCGTTGGCGCCCCAGATGCCGTTGCACTGGCCGGCGTTGAGGTCGCCGGCCATGTGGTGGATGGTCACGCCTTTGATGCCGTACGGACGGCCGGCGCTGAAGTTGCGCCCCAGAAGCTTGTACTCGTCCGGTTGGACGTTCGCGAAGTCTGCCATTAGTCCTCCTTGATGTCGCCGAGCGCCAGCAGGGCGTCCAGCCATTTATCCGTGATGCCGACCGATTTGAAGGCCGCATAGGCCACCTGCACGCCGCCCACCGCGGCGAAGATGGACGTAACCCATGCCGAGGGTTCGGTCGGGACGCCGCCCGACATGGCCGTGAGGGCACCGCATCCTGCCGAGACGGCAATGGCCGTCCAGCGGGCCACGTTGCCCGTCATCGCCTTCGTCTTGATGGCCTGCACGATGTACGGCACGACCAGAACCGTGCACACCGTGAGGCCCGCCTGGACCTCATTCATTCGATTGCTCCTATCTGTCGGATTCCTTGCTGTAGATCAGGTCGACGCGGTCGCAGATGTGGTCGACCTTCTCCGCCATTCCCTGGCTACGCGCTTGGCTGTGGGCCAAGTCGTTGTGCAGGACCTCGTTGGACGCTACGACCGACTCCATGAGGGTCTTCATGGCCTCCATGAGCGAGTTGCTGCGTTCCATTTGCGCGGCGATGCGGCCCTCCATCTGCGAGCGCTCGCGGTCCCGCTGCGCGCGCTCGTCGACCTCGGCCTGCTTGCGCTCCTCGCGCTTCATATCGATGCCGGCCTTGCGTTCGTTCTGCCTTTTGTATTCATCCAAAAACTGGCGGCCGAAGTAGAAGGCTATGAGGCCGAGAAGGACGCCACCGAGCCATCCCGGCCCATATGGCGCAAAGAGCTTGAGCACTTCCATCCTGAGCGCCCTCCTTCCGCCTATTCGGCCGTGTACTCCTCGCCGGTGATCTCCTTGTACTCGTCGGCGGTAATCCACTTGCACTCGACTGCCTTATGCACTTGTGCCTTGCTCCAAAGAGATCGGTCGTAGTACTTCTTGACGAGCGCGAAGTGCTTGGAGTGCTCGTCGGTCTTCTTCGTCGGCATTACTGGTCACCTCCGACCGTCATGAGCAGGTAGTCGATGTTTGCCGTGTTCTGCTCGGTCTGCGTCGGCTGCGACGCCTGCTCGCGCATCTGGTCGAGCAGCGCCGATACGTCAAACGTCTCGCCGCTATCGTAGGCGGCGAGCGCCGCGGTGTAGGCGAGCTTTCGCGCCTTCCGCTCAGCGTACTCGTCATCGTCGATAACGCCCGCGTCGTGCGCCGCGTCGGGGTCGCCGATCTGCGACAGCAGATCGCGCAGGGCGTTGACCTCGGCCATGGTGCCATCTTGAAGCTCGTTGGGGCGCGGCGTGTCTTCCTCAGTGTCCATGCGGACTCCTCTCTTGTCGGGGAATGTGCCGCCATCGTATTAGCGCCGTGAGATTGCCGAGCCGCTTTGATAGGCGCAAAGGAAGAAGGCGCGCCGCAGCACGCCTTCGATGCTTCTGTTATTTCGCAGCCGCTTCGCTTAGGCCGCTGCTTTGAGTTGCCGGTTCTTCGCTATTGCGAGGGATTGCTTCCGCTTGAATCGTCCCTCTGGTTGGCCTGCATTGAGCACCCCCCCCCCTGC
>CABUTL010000282.1 GCA_902494375.1 uncultured Collinsella sp. | reverse complement strand
GAGCAGGGGCCCTGGACCTCTCTGACCTCCTTTTTGTGCGACATCGACTATCGCCCGTTTTGGGTGTCCATAAAAACGAGCGGCCTTGCCCTGCTGATCTCCTTTGCGCTGGGCCTGTTCGCCGCGTGGAAGACTATGGGTACCTCGAGTCGCATCAAGGGCCTGCTCGACTCGGTCTTTACCATCCCTATGGTGCTGCCGCCCACGGTCTGCGGCTTTCTGCTCCTCATGCTGTTTGGCCGCTCGACCGGGGTCGGTCGGTGGCTTATTGCTCGCGGCGTCTCGATCGTCTTTACCTGGCCCGCGGCGGTGATATCTGCCGTGGTGGTGTCGTTTCCCCTGGTCTACCGCACGGCGCTCGGTGCCTTTGAGAGCCTTGACACGCAGATGCTCGATGCGGCGCGAACCCTGGGCTGGTCCGAGCGTCGCATCTTCACCAAGCTTATGATGCCGCTTGGCTGGCCCTCGATTGCCGCCGGCACGGTGCTCGCCTTTGCCCGCGCGATGGGCGAGTTTGGCTGCACCCTGTTCTTTGCGGGCAACTATGCCGGCATTACGCAGACCATTCCCATTGCGATTTACTTTGAGTGGATGGGCGGCAACACCTCGGTGGCCCTCTTTTGGGTCGCCGTTGTGATTGCGTTCAGTTTCCTGGTCATCCTATTCATCAACATGTACACGGCGCATTCGCAAAAGTATCGCGAGCGGGGCCTTTCCCGTGCGGAGCGCAAGCGGATCAAAGATCTTGCCGGACAGGGCGATTCGCTCGACCCGGCGGGCGGCGATGCCTTGCGTATCGATCGCGAGGCGCTGGCCGAGCTCATGCGCGATGATGCCGCTTTGCAGGGAGGTCGATAGGCCATGTCGCTCGTTCTGGATATCAAAAAGCGCTATCCCGGGTTTATGCTCGACATGCAGCTTGAGGCCGGCGAGGATCGTGTGGCGCTGCTCGGTGCCTCGGGTTGCGGCAAGAGCTGTACGCTGCGCTGCATTGCCGGTGTGGAGACGCCCGACGAGGGCAAGATCGTCGTCAACGGCGTGACCTTTTTTGACTCGGCGGCGGGTATCAACCTGTCGCCCCAGGAGCGAAAATGCGCCCTGCTGTTCCAAAACTATCAGCTGTTTCCCAACATGACGGTGGCCGATAACGTATGCGCCGGTGTAAAGGATGCGGGCGACGCCGCCGCGCGCAAAAAGCTCGCCGAGCGCTATCTGGGCATTTTCGGTCTGTCCGATTTTGCCGACCGCTATCCCGCGCGACTCTCGGGCGGTCAGCAACAACGTGTGGCGCTTGCCCGCATGGTGGCGGCGCATCCGGGCATTTTTATGTTCGACGAGCCCATGAGCGCACTCGATTCCTATCTTAAGAGCGCCCTCGAACAGAACATGCTCGACCTGTTCGATGTATGCAACCGCACCGTGCTCTACGTGAGCCACGACATCGACGAAGCGTGCCGCCTGTGCGGGCGCATCTGCGTGATGCACGACGGGCATGTGGAGGAGATCGGCTCCGTCGAGGACGTGGTCCGCCGTCCGCAGACGCTGGCGGCACTGCGCCTGACGGGCTGCAAGAACACAAGCCGGGCGCGCAAGATCGGCGACGAAGAAGTTGAGGCCCTCGACTGGGGCATGACCTTTAACGTGGGTCGCGAGGTTCCCGATAATGCAGCGTACCTGGGCATTCGCGCAAGCTACTTCCATGTTGACAATCGCGCGGAGCGGGGACGCAACAGCTATGATTTGCACGTGGCCCGTGTGAGCGATTCGCGCTTTGAGCGGCTGGTGCTGCTGGACGTGCCGCGTGCTGATGCGCCCACGCGTTTGCAGTGGAAGGTGAATAAGGTGAGTGTACCCGTGGAAGAGCTGCCGCAGGCGGGTGAGACTCTGCGCATGCATTTTGATGCAAGCAGGATTCATCTCGTTTGCCGATAATGCGGGGGCGATTCGGTCGAGGAGGTAGTCCTCGACCGCTTTGTTTTCACTTCGCCGTTCGCCGATTTCTACATGACTAAACCTTATCTGTCTGATAATTAATTATCAGACAGTGAGATGCTCACATCTCGACGCTGTCGTACGCATGTCGGCGGTGTTCGTCTGGACGACAACCGTTGATATAGTTACCTTCGACGAGAAAAGGAGGGTGCGCACATGCCGCAGACGACATACATTCGCCGCGTTGCCGCGCGCGCTCTGTATATGGCTCGGAGTCGCATATGAGCAGGTGTGTTCACGGCTCCGGGAGAGACGACGCACAACTAAATAATCGACCGCAAAGCAGGTTCCCTAAAATTCCGGGTTTGAGCACGGCCGGGCAATCGCCGTCCGTCGTGCATCGATACCGCTGTTATCCATTTTTGGTTCGAGAGGGGAACCG
>CABUTL010000281.1 GCA_902494375.1 uncultured Collinsella sp. | reverse complement strand
AGCAGCGGCATTCAAAGCTAGCTATTTCCACGGCATAGTTGCCCAAAGAAACCAAGATCGGGCCTTAGAACGGCTCTCAGAGCTTCGCCCATGAAACCCCAGGTCAACAGCTTGATATTTTTACGAGACAAAGGATAGCAGTGCAGAATAGCGAAGAAAAAGAGCGGAAACTCGCCTCAACGAGGAAACTGATTACATTCGCCAACATCGCTGGACCTGTCTCGCTCATTATAGGCGGAGTCGTGCTGAGCACGGCAGGACTTATATGTTCGTTGATCGCTCGTTCGAGAATCAACGCCATGCTGAAAGAGCAACCGCAAGACCAAGTATTTTCGCAAAAGGTTATGCAGGCGGCAAAACCAGGCGCCATTGCACTGATTATCTGCACGATAGCGCTTGTCCTTAATGTCATTTCGCTGGCGCTTGTGATGCCAGCCGTGCTCGAAGCCTCACAGACAGGTAATCTGACGACGCTTTTCGGGGGCGGTGCGGTGAACACCGCAGGAACAGCTACATCCACCTGGGGCTAAAGAAACGACAGCGTTCCAGCTAACCAAACCACGCTTCAAGCAAAAGCCCATTCAAGGGTTTGCCAATTCACTATACATCGCTTCCTAGATTGACATCTCAAAGTACGCTCGATGTGACATAAGTCTGCCAAAAACCAAGAACGAGCTGGTAATATTCAAACATGCTTCCTGGGCGCCAGGAAGGAGCGCGACATGCCGGTTTCAAAAGGCAGGCACCTTGTCATGTTCGATAGGCGAATGATCGAAGACATGCTCAGAGACGGCGAGAGCGTGGGCGCGATCGCCGGGAAGATCGGCGTAAGCTGGGCGACGGTGGCCCGCGAAATCAAGAGGCACAGGACCCGGGACACCACCCACTACCAGAACCTGGACGGCAAGAACCTCTGCCAGTTCCGCGACAGCTGCAGGATGACGAACATGTGCAGGACGGGCTGCAATTCGAGATGCTCGAGGTGCGCCAGCGCGGCATGCAACAAGGTGTGCGAAAAGTACGTCGAGGTGCCCGAATGCCCCAAGCTCTCGAGGGCGCCGTACGTGTGCAACGGGTGCCGGTCGAGAATCACGCTCGCATGCAGGCATCGCTGCTGGTTCTACGACGCGGACGCGGCCAACGAGGAGGCGGCATGGGCGAAGGTGGTGGGCCGCCAGGGCGTCGACTGCTCGCCCGAGGAGCTCGCGGCAATGGTCGCCGTGGTGAAGCCGCTGATGAGGAAGGGGCAAAGCCTGAGCCATATCTGGCAGACCCACGGGTCCGAGTTTCCCGTCGGGGCGCGGACGTTCTACCGCTACATCAATCTCGGAATCCTCGACATCTGCAACCTCGAGCTCCCCAAAAAAGTGAAGTACAAGCCGAGGCGGAGGCGCAAGAAGGACGAGGTCCCGTTCAGGCACTCCCTGGAGGGCAGGACGTACGAAGACTTCCAGAGACTCGACTACGACGTCCAGATGTCGGCCGTCGAGATGGATTGCGTGGTATCGGCCAAGGGCTCCGACAAGGCCATCCTCACGCTCCTGTTCAGGCGCTTCTGCTTTCAGATCATGGTGATGCTGCCGGCGCATACCTCGGAGTGCGTGGCGAGGGCGCTCGACAGCATCGAGATGCTCTGCGGGCGGCGAGCGTTCATGGACAGCTTCAGCGTCCTCCTCACCGACAGGGGGTCCGAGTTCCTCGACTACGAGGCGATCGAGCAGAGCGTGGACGGAGGCAGGCGCTGCTCCGTCTACTACTGCGACCCGCTGCAGTCCGGGCAGAAGGGCCGTTGCGAGAAAAACCACGTCGAGCTGCGGAAAGTCCTCCCGAAGGGAACCTGCTTCGAGGGAATCACCGACTACGAGCTCTCGATCATATGCTCCCACGTCAACTCGTACACGAGGCCGGTGCTGGGCGGCACGGCGCCCATAGACATCGCCAGCAGAATACTGCCCGCCGACCTGTTCGACGGGCTGGCAATCAGGAAGATCAACCCCGACGAGGTCGTCATGAGGCCGAGCCTGCTCGCCGAGCTAGGGCTCAGGTAGACGCGAGGACGAACCGCGAAAAAGCAAGGCGCCCGGGACCGAACGGAATACGCTCTCCATTGCGCGCCCTGAGCATGTGACATAAGTCTGTCACATCATTTGACGGGGGCTAGGATACGTGTATGCTGTAAGGGGGTCGAACAAGCAGGCGCACAACCGTTCTCTGACCTCGACGGACTTAAGTCAGCATCCTCCAAGGCGCCTGGCCAGGGATTGTCAGGGTTAAGTCACAACTTCATCCAGACTTCACGAAATGCTGACTTTGCTTCGTCAATCAACCTATTCGTGTTGCGATTGAATGATATTTATCATTGATAATATATGTTATGTTAACTAGCGAACTGGGATT
>CABUTL010000280.1 GCA_902494375.1 uncultured Collinsella sp. | reverse complement strand
CCGCTGCGAGGAGATGCTCGAGTACGTCAAGACCGCCGACATGAGTCTAGTCGACTACCTGGGCATCGGCCCACTCCACGAGACCGAGACCAAGCGCGACTGCGGACGCGCAGCCGATGGCTCTATCATCACCAAAAGCTTTGAGGATCTGGCCGCACTCCACGCGGCAAGCCCCGTGCCCATCGTGGTGGGCGGCGGCGTCAAGACGGCCGACCTGCCGCAGCTCAAGGCCACCGGCGTCGATGGCTTCTTTGTGGTGAGCGCCGTCTGCAGCGCCGATGACCCCTACGCCGCGGCCAAGGAGCTCGTCGACACCTGGCAGCAAGCAGAGGCATAAGCCGAGCAGCTGATCCGCAGCCTCACATCTTTAGCAATGGAAAGCGCATCCCAGTTTGGACCTCCATTCCGGGATGCGCTTTCCGCCGAGTCCGCGGCAGTTTGCCCTACCCCGCTAGGTAGGCCTCCAACGCCGGCAAAGTCGCCTCCGCATCTCGACGACCGATCTGATAGATGCGCTCGAGCTCATCGGGCTCGCGGCACAGCGACGGCACTTTCACCGATTCGCTCGGACGCACCACAAAGATTTCGCCGGCAGCCTCGCGACGTGCCAGGTCATCGAGCGTGGCATTGTAAACCTCATGCCGATGCTCAAGCGCTGCGACAAACTCCGGATAGTGACGGAACACGCGACGCAGCATGGGCATCACGCTGTTGGGCTGCTTCACAAAGCCCGCCGGCTGCGTGAGTACCACGATATTGCGGTCATACCCCTGCGCAAACAGCCATGCACTGGGAATAGAATCAGCCACGCCACCATCCAGATACTTATGCCCGTCAATAGCAACGGGACGCGTCGCCACAGGAATCGCCGACGATGCCCGGATCCACTCGATATCCCGCTCGTCGCCATAAGGCAGGTCATGGTAGACGGCCTTGCCCGTCTCGATATCGGTGCACACGCACGTAAACCGCATGGGACAGGCGCGATACGCCTCCAAGTCAATGGGATCGCGCTCGATGGGCACCTCGTGATAGGCAAAATCGGCATTGAACATATCGCCGGTCCGCAGCCAGCTTGCTACACCCGCATAGCGCTTGTCGGCACAATAGGCCTTGTTATAGCGAATGGCACGGCCGATCTGACGCGATTTAAAATTGTAGCCAAACGCCGCGCCCGCCGAGACGCCCACCATATGGTCGCAGGTCAAACCGTGCTCCATCCAAACGTCGAGCACGCCCGCCGTATACATACCGCGGTAGCCGCCTCCCTCGAGCGCGAGCCCCACCGTGCGCGTCATAGTTGACTGTGCCATGCGACCATCTCCATCCCCACAAATTCAAACGGAACAAGTATACCCGTCAACATATACCGCCCCAGTCGCATTTTTATCGAACATCGCATCATCGCGCTGCCGTTTGTCGAATAATAGCCACCCACAGCATGTGCACCCCTATATAATTTTGTACTGTTGTTTATTACTGTTGTTTATACTACTCAGCAGTTATCAACAGCGAACATTAGCCGGCAAAGTAACCCAACAACGCAGCAAGGCGGGGGCCTGGATACACGCAAAACGCTGAGCAACGACGCGTGTACACAACGAGCTCGCCCGACGCAATCCGCCCCGACTTCAGAAAGCCGCTTAGAACATGGATACTGTCAGCAATTACACCGAAACGCTCGAAAAGACCGTCCGTGACCTTCTCGAGCGTCAGGAGGATCTGATCAGGACCGCCTTTACCGACCAGCTTACCGGGCTTGGCAACCGTGGCGGCTTTGCCCGTTCCCTCGAGGAGCTCTGGGAGCAGGACACCCCCGTTACCATGGCGTTCATCGATATCGACAATCTCAAGCACTGCAACGACGTCTTTGGGCATGACGAGGGCAACCGCTATATCTTGCAGGTAAGCCTCTATCTCAAACTGTATATGAAAGTGGACGAGGCGGCGTTTCGCATAGGCGGCGACGAGTTTGCCATCCTATCTACGATTGCGACCGAGGACGACCTCGCCGAACGTCTGGAACACTGCCGAACGATCCTGCTCAAAAACAACGATTCCGAGATGCCCCACTCGTTTAGCTACGGAGTGGCACACGCCGACCCCGCCCTGGGCGAAGCCTCCAATCGCATGACACTCGATGCCGACCATCGCATGTACGACTACAAGCTACGTCATGCCATGCACCTCGATCGGCGCAATATCACGCAAGTCCACGCCGACGACTTCGAAATAAGCGATCGCATTTTTGACGCCTTTTCGATGCTCAACGAAGGCCGTGATTTCTTTATCGAGAACTTGGACAAGGACCGCACCCTTTGGTCGCAAGGTGCCTTGCGCGATCTCGGTCTTCCTTCGGAGCACATAGACAGCTGCCGCGATTTCTGGAAGACGCGCGTCCAT
>CABUTL010000279.1 GCA_902494375.1 uncultured Collinsella sp. | reverse complement strand
CATGGGGTCGCCGTTTTTGGTCACGCGCTTGGACACGCTCGAGACCATGCCGGCCCACCACAGCGCCTTGCCCTCGGGAATCTCCTGGTTGATGGTACCGCCCGTGGGGTTTTGCACCTCATAGCCGGTGTCGATCTGCGAGAACGAGAAGTCGCGCGCTTTGCTAAGTGCATACTCAAACGGGCGCAACGGGTGGTCCGAGACATAGATGCCCAGAACCTCCTTCTCCTGGCTCAGCTTAAGGTGGCGGTCCCACTCCTGGCCGTCCGGATCGGGCACGCTCACCTCAAAGCCCGAGCCCTCAACGTCGCCGAACATATCGAAGAACGACGTCTGGCCGCTCGCGCGATCCTTTTGGCGCTTCACGGCGGCATCGATGATGTTCTCGGGGTTGTTCTTATCCACAAAGTGCATCATCTGGCGACGCGGATACCCCGTGGAGTCGAAGGCGCCTGCCTTGATGAGCGATTCGATCACGCGACGGTTGGCCTGGCTCGAGTCCACGCGCTCGACAAAGTCGTGCAGCGTCTTAAACGGGCCGCCCGCCTCGCGCTCGGCGATAATCGCCTGCGCCACGCCAGTGCCCACGCCGCGGATGCCGGCCAGACCAAAGCGCACGCCCTCCTTGGTAGCCGTGAACTCGGTACCGGACTCGTTGACATCTGGCGACAGCACGGGGATGCCGTCGTGGCGGCACGCCGAGACGTAATGAACGATCTTGTCGGTCTTGCCCGTGTAGGACGTCAGAACGGCCGCCATGTACTCGTGCGGATAGTGCGCCTTGAGCCACGCCGTCTGCATAACCAGGATGGCGTAGCCGGCGGAGTGCGACTTGTTAAAGGCGTAAGACGCGAACTCGAGAACATCGTCCCAAATCTTCTGGGCGACCTCGCGCGTGTAGTTGTTCTTGATAGCACCGTTCATCCAGTGGTCGTAGGTGGTCTCGTCCGAGCCATCCTCCCAGTGGAGCACCGTCGACGTGAGCAGCTTGATCTTTTTCTTAGCCACGGGCTTACGGATACGCGAGTCCGATTCGCCCTTGGAGAAGCCGCACATCTCGACGGAGATGAGCATAACCTGCTCCTGGTAGACCATGGTGCCGTAGGTTTCGCCCAGGATGTCGTCCAGGCGGTCGTCGTAGGAGACGGCCGGCTCCTTGCCGTTCATACGGTTGATGTAGGACGAAACCATGCCGGCGCCCAGCGGGCCCGGGCGGTACAGAGCGATCAATGCCACGACGTGCTTGTACTCGGTGGGCTTCATATTCTTGATCGTGGCCGTCATGCCGGCGGACTCGACCTGGAAGACGCCGGCGGTGTGACCGGAGCCCATGAGCTTAAAGATCTCGGGGTCGTCAAAGGGAATCTCTTCCTCTTTGATGTCGATGCCGAAATTCTTTTTGATGTTTGCCTTAGCCTTGGAGATAACCGTCAGCGTGCGCAGGCCCAGGAAGTCCATCTTGAGCAGGCCCATGTCGGCAACGGTATGGCCCTCGTACTGGGTAATCTCGACGCCGCCCTTGGTATCGAGCTTGGTGGGCACATGCTCGTTGACGGGATCGCGGCAGATCAGGACGGCGCACGCGTGCACACCCTCGCCACGGGTGAGGCCCTCGATCGAGAGCGCCGTGTCGATGATACGGCGGGCGTCGTCATCCTTTTTATAGGCCTCGGCAAAGTCGGGGTTAAACAGATCCTCTTTGCCGGGTTGCTTTTCGAGCACCTGCTTGAGCTTGACCTTGGGGTCGCTCGAGACCATCTTGGACAGGCGCTGGCCCATGTAGACCGGGTAGTCCAGCACGCGCGCGGCGTCGTTGATGGCCTGCTTGGCCTTAATGGTCGAGTAGGTGATGACGTGGGTGACCTTCTCGGGACCGTAGAGCTGGCGAACGTGCTCCACGACCTCGAGGCGCCGCTCATCGTCGAAGTCCATATCGATATCGGGCATCTCGGTACGCTGCGGGGACAGGAACCTCTCGAACATCAGGCCGTTCTCGAGCGGGTCGAACGCGGTGATGTTCATGGCGTAGGCGACGATAGCGCCGGCGGCCGAGCCACGGCCGGGACCGACGCCGATGCCGTTGTCCTTGGCCCATTGCACGTACTCGGCGACGATCAAAAAGTAGGCGGCAAAGCCCTTGTCGCAGATGACCTTGTATTCGTACTCAAAGCGCTCTTTGATGTTGACGCCACAGATCTCGCGCGTGGCCCAGTCGTCACCGTAGTGTTGGCGCAGGCCCTTCTCGCACTCGCGGCGGAACTGGCTCTCGTGCGTCTCGCCGGGATCGAGCAACGGGAAGCGCGGCAGGATGATGGAGTCCCAGTCCAGCTCAACGTAGCACTTGTCGGCAATCTCGAGCGTGTTGTCGCAGGCCTCGGGGCAATACGGGAACATCGCCCGCATCTCCTCCTCGGTCTTCATGT
>CABUTL010000278.1 GCA_902494375.1 uncultured Collinsella sp. | reverse complement strand
CGTCGATAATCTGCTTGGAGACAAAGTCGGCCGGGGCGTTGATCGTAAAGAGCTTGTCGCCCTTCGAAAGCTCGATCGTGGCGCCGGAATCCTTAAGGTCATAGCGCTGGGAAATCTCGCGCGTGGTCTGCTGGAAGGCGTTGTCGACCTCTTGCATGTTGACCTCGGACACGACGTCGAAGCTGGAATCTTTAGCCATGATGTTTCCTTTCGCGTACGAGCGGCTTAGTAGCTATCGTACGAATAGTCGGTAGAATCGGTGGGCGTCTGACCGTCAGTTGCGGTATCGGCGCCATCCGTGGACTGGGCATCGGCGCCGTCGGTGGTATCGGTACCATCGGTGGAGTCGGTACCATCAGAACTTTCACCATTCTTGGAATCAGTCGTCTCCTTCTTGGGAACGGTGATCGTCACACGCGCCACGCCCGAGGTCTTGGTATCGTAACGGACCTTTTCGCCGTTCTTGGTAACGGTGACATCGGAAGGCTTGGACGTGGTGATCTCGATCGAGGACTCGGGCGTGTACTCCTGCTCAAAGGGGCCAGTCGCCTGGGCGCCATAGACCGACTTTCCGTCGACCTTGACCTCAATCCACGCGGTCTTTCCCTTGGCAACGGAGACCTTGACCTTCGTGACCTCGTTCTCTTCCTTCTTGGCCGTCGTCTTGGTGGCGTCCGAATCAGTCGACCCATCCGTCGCCTCATCGGTGTCTTCATCCTCGTCGACCGTTTCGGTCTTCTTAGAAGACTTCTTAGTCGTCGTCTTGGTGGCAGTGGGCGTCTCGGGCGTGGTCTCGGGCGTCGAAGATGCGCAGCCGCGCAGAAGTACCACGATGAGCACGATCAGCAGCAACGCCACGGCACCGATGCCGGCGTAGACGATACGCGGATCGAGCCCGTTGTTTTGAGGAGTACGTGATCCGCCGCGCCCACGACTGGAACTGCTGCGGCCGCCTCCCTGAGGCATACGACCGCGATTGCTATCGGAACGGCCGCGATAGCCGCCCTGGCTCTGAAGGCTGCGCTGACCCGAGCGGGGCGCAAGTTCACCGCGGCCTTGATAGCCACGCTGGACCGAACGCGGAGCCGAAGAGCGCTGGCCATACGGCTGTGATTGAGAGCGAAGACGCGGCGTCACCTGCGTGGTATCGGCATCCGAATAGCCACCGCGAGAGCGTCCCATAGAGGCACCACGGTAACCGCGATCGGAATAGCCGCCGTCGCCGTAGCCGGCACGAGGGTCACGCGCCACGCCGCGGGCAGCGGGAAGTGCACGGTCCTCGGGCATCGGCGTACTGCGGAACCGGTCACGCTGTGAGCGAATCTCCTCGCCCGAACCCGTCTCGGTAATATAACCGGCCTGCTGAGGACGCTGTCCATAGCGGGTCGAACGACCGCCCTGAACCATCAGGAAGCGCCCGTTATCGACCGAGGAACGCGAATTGACGTAGCCGGCGGCGTCCTGAAAACGACCGCCCTGCTGCGACGTCTCGCGTTCGTATGCCATCAGGTCGTCAAAGTAGGCATTGACGACCTCGCGCGGATTGAGGCCCAAAAAGCGAGCATAGCTCGAAATCATGCCCTGTGCATAGCCGCGCGGCGGCATCGAAGCAAAGTTACCGGTCTCGAAAAACTCGATGATCTGCGGCCTGATTTTGATGGTGTTGGCGACCTGCTGAATGGAAAGGCCCATTCGGCGACGCTGCTCGAGCAGCATGTCACCAAAGCGTGCAGCCATCAGAATCCTCCAAACTCACGATCTTCACGTGCCATCTCGGCGTCGACAGATTCCAGCGCGGCAAGACCCTCTTCGTCCAGCAGAACCTCGCGCGGCTTGGAACCGTCGGGCGGGCCGACGACACCCTTTTCTTCCAGCATGTCCATAATACGCCCGGCACGCGCATAGCCAACCTTCAGACGACGTTGCAAGCCAGATGTGGAGCCAAGCTGCGATTCCACCACAATATGGGCGGCTTCCCAAATGAGCGGATCATCGTCTTGCGGCTCGGCGACTCCGGTGCGGACAATACCGCCGCCACCCGCCATGGACATAGAAGCGGGCGCCACGGCGGACAGGATCTCCTCGTGGTAGTCGGGCTCGCTCTGCGACTTGACGAACTCGACAATCTCGTTGATTTCGTCATCCGAGACAAAGCAGCCCTGGATACGGCGAGGCTTGCCCCAGTCGACCTTGGAGAACAGCATGTCGCCCAAACCGGTGAGCTTTTCGGCACCCATCTGGTCGATGATGACGCGCGAGTCGATGCCCGTGGCGACATTAAAGGCGATGCGGTTGGTGATGTTGGCCTTGATAAGGCCCGTCACCACGTTTGAGCTGGGGCGCTGCGTAGCCACGATAAGATGAATACCGGCGGCACGGCCCAGCTGTGCAATACGCACGATCGAGGCCTCGACATCCTTACCGG
>CABUTL010000277.1 GCA_902494375.1 uncultured Collinsella sp. | reverse complement strand
GGCGGCGCTTGCCTGGGCACCCAGTTTGCCGCTGGCGAGGGTGTAGATGGTGTCGCCGTCGTTGGTGGTGTGTGTGGGGCGGATGGCGTGCGCGTAGGCGTCTGCGGCCATCTGAGAGACTTTGGTGGCCTGGGCCTTGGTGAGCTCCACGTTGGTGACGATACAGCTGATGGTGGTGTTGGTGCGGTCGAGCGGCATCTGCATGGATCCGGCGGCGGCAAAGGCTGCGAGTTCCATGTCGACGATTTGGTCACTATCGGCTGCGGCGCGCATACCGGCAACCCACTCGCCGGTGAAGGGGTCGACAACGTTGCCGCAGGCGTTGACCGAGACCACGGCGCCCACCTTGATGGGGCCGAGAGCCAAAGCGGCAGCGCCAAGGCCGGCCTTCATGCAGGTAGCGGGGCCCATGAGCTTACCCACGGTAGCGCCCGTGCCGGCGCCCACGTTGCCCTGTTCGAGCTTGGTGGGGGTGTTGTCGAGTGCTTCGCGCACGGCGGCGATGCCGGCCTCAATGTCGGGGCGAACGGTGGGGTTACCAAAGGCGAGGTCGAAGATACAGCTCGAGCACACGATAGGCACCTGCGTGGGGCCGACGGGAAGGCCGATGCCGCGGCTCTCAAGCTCGCGGGCCACGCCGCTTGCAGCCTCGAGGCCAAAGGCCGATCCGCCCGAAAGGCAGACGGCGTGGACCTTGTCGACGGTGTTCTCGGGTCGCAGCAGGTCGGTTTCGCGCGATGCTGGAGCACCGCCGCGAACGTCAACGCCGCCGGTGGCACCCTCGGGCGCAACGATTACGGTGCAACCGGTGCCGGCCTCCTCGTCCGTATAGTTGCCATAGCAAAAGCCATCAACATCGCAGACGTCAATGGCCTCGAGCAGTGTATCCATGTTTAACTCCTATCGGTTTTCCGCCGCGCCTTGTGCCCGGTCGGGATCCGTACGGTACGCCAAAATTGTAGGCGCTGGGGAATACCCAGCGCCAGATGCAATTACGAGAGTTTTTGAATCGCGCGCGCGACGCGGGCGATGGGTAGGCCCACTACGTTATAGAAGTCGCCCGAAATATCGTGCACGAGCATGCGGCCGCCTGTGCCCTGGATGCCGTAGGCGCCTGCCTTATCCATGGGCTCACCCGAGGCAACGTAGTGCTCGATCTGCTCGTCGGTGAGCTCGTAGAATGTCACGTCGGTCACATCGACAAACGACAGGCTCTCGGCGGCATGCGGGGCGGCCGTATCGCCTGCCTTAACGATGCAGACGCCGGTTGCGACCTGGTGCGTGCGGCCCGAAAGCTCACGGAGCATGGTGCGCGCCTCGCCCTCGGTTGCCGGCTTGCCCAAAATCTTGCCGTCGAAGGTGACGATGGTGTCGGCCGCGACCGTCAGTTCTTTGGGCTCGGCATACTCGGCAGCAACGGCAGCCGCCTTGGCGCGTGCCAAGCGCTCGACAAGCGTGAGCGGGGCCTCGCCATCAAAGGGCGTTTCGTCGATATCCGCGGGAATCACGCGAATGTTGTAGCCTGCCTCGCGCATCAGCTCTATGCGGCGCGGCGATTGCGAAGCCAAAATCATAGTTGGATGCCCTCGGCGACCTTCTCGACGGCCTTGTCGCCAGCGAGCGTGCGCAGCAGCTCCAATGCAAAGGGGAGTGACTGTGCCATGCCGCTGGCAGTGATGATGTTGCCGTCTTGCGTGACCTTCTCGCCAGTATAGGCGCCTTCGGGGAAGCTTTTCTCAAAGCCAGGGAAGCACGTGGCGTGGCGCCCCTCGAGTAGGTCGAGCTCGCCCAGGATAAACGGGGCGGCGCAGATGGCGGCGACGTGCTTGGTCGCGGCGAACTCGCAGACCACGTCGCAGACACGCTGATCGGCGCGCAGGTTGGTGGCACCGGGCAGGCCGCCGGGCAGCACGACGCAGTCGTACTCGTCAAAGTTGATCTCATCAAAGAGCGCATCGCAGGTCACGGGGATCTGCAGCGAGCTTACGACCTCACGCGTGGGCATAATCGAGACGAGCGTGGCACGCACGCCGCCGCGACGCATGACATCGACCATGGTCAAGCATTCAATAGTTTCAAAGCCATCGGCGGCGAGAACGGCAACGCTGGGCATGAGGGTTCCTTTCATAGGCGGCATACAATTAGCCGTCTTATACCCCGAAGACCTCCGCTTGCCACGCTCGATTTCCCAATGATTTTTCTGAGCAATGATTAAGTGGCTAGTTGCGCCTAAGGTGGACGACGGTCTCGCAGTGGAAGGTTTGTGGGAACAGGTCGACTGGCGTGATCTTTACGGGGGAGAAGGTGCCTTCTTCGACAAAGCGTTTGAGATCGCGCGCCAGGGTGGCCGGGTCGCAGCTCACGTAGGCGACATCGTGGGCACTCGTGCTGGCGATAAGGTCGATCGCTTCGGGGGCGAGGCCTGCGCGCGGCG